>CAYYVO010000081.1:749-5598 GCA_964475175.1 uncultured Dehalococcoidaceae bacterium
ATATTATCATCGGTCTGTCCCATCATCATAAGGGTTTCACTTGGTTCCAATACGCCAATGACCCTCACGACAATCGTACCCATACGCATCTGCTGACCAATGGGGCTGGTATCAGGAAACAGGGTATCGGCAATGTTAGCTCCAATTACAGCGACCTTGGAACCGCGCTGGTAGTCCTGTTCGGTGAAGAAGGTACCGGTGGCTATTTCAATATTGTTTACTATTATATATGACGGAGTTGTCCCGGTAATGGACGAGTTGGTGTTTTCACCGCCGACGACTACCTGAAGGCTGCTGGAATAAGAAGGCGCGACGGCAGCTATATTGGGAACTTTTTCTTCTATAGCCTCGGCGTCTTCCATAGTAAGTGTTTGCGAAGCACCTCCCCTGACACCGCCGAATGTGAACGAACCGGGCATGACGGTAATCAGGTCTGACCCTATACTCTCTATATTAGATAGTATGCTTATTGTGGTCCCGCGACCGATTGACATTAGTGCAATCACGGCGGCTACGCCGATAACGATACCCAGTATGGTCAGGAAGCTGCGGAGCTTATGCGTAACAACGCCGCTCCATGAGGTGGTTATGATATCGAGTAACGTTTTCATGACGCTGCCTCCGCAACTATCTGACCGTCGATGATATGGATGGTACGCTGGCATTGAGCGGCAATATTAGCATCATGCGTTATCATGATAAGAGTCATATCCTGCTCGGAATGTAAAGTAGTCAGAATATTAATTACCTCGGCTCCGGACTTGCTGTCGAGGTTTCCTGTCGGCTCGTCGGCAAAAAACAGGGGAGGGTTTTTAACTATAGCCCGGGCGATGGCTACCCTTTGCTGCTCTCCCCCCGAAAGCTCGGTAGGCCGGTGGCGGGCGCGGTCTGAAAGGCCGACTCTTTCCAGCGCCGCCTTGGCTTTTTTACGGTCGACACCGCCGGCGTATCTCATCCCCAGCTCTACATTGGCCAGGGCCGAAATACGTGGCAGCAGATTGAACTGTTGAAAGACAAACCCGATTTTACGCGACCTTACTCGCGCCAAGTCGCCACGGCTCAGGTTGCTGACCTCTCTATCCTCCAGGTAGTAATTGCCGGAAGTAGGGGTATCCAGGCAGCCCATGACATTGAGCATCGTGGATTTACCGGAGCCGGAAGGTCCCATAATAGCTACCAGTTCTCCCTTTTCAATATGTAGCGTCACTCCCCTGAGAACGGTTAGCTCTCGATTGCCCATGGGGTACGTTTTCGTGATATTTTCAAGTCTAATCATTTATTTTAAAACCTCGCGTCTAGCGTGGCGGCGGTCCGCCGAACATCATGAAGCCACCCCGCCGCTCATCGGTCGGCACGGTTACCGTTCCCTGCGGGACAATGACCTCTTCGCCTTCTTCAAGGCCGCTGGTAATCTCGGTGAACTGCCAGTCGCTGAGGTCGGTCTGTACCTTTCGTTTTTCCGGTTCGCCTGATGCCGTTATAACCTGTACATATGACTCCAAACCCTCGATGGTAACAGCTGCATTGGGTACCAGCAGGACATTGGTCCGCTCCGCCACGATAATACTAACGGTAACGGTCAGACCTTCCCTGAGCTGGTAATTATCCGGCAGTTCCATCGTAGGCAGCTGCCCCTGTGATTGTTCTCCCGGCATTCCGGGGAATCCCATGCCCTCGGGAAATTCAAAACCTTCCGGCGGGGTGAATCCCTCAGGCGGTGTAAAGTCTGCCGGAGGTCCCTTTTCCATTAACTCTCTGGCCTCTTCTTCTGTCATACGTCCTTCGTCAACAGCCATTTGGAAAAACGGGGGAAGCTCACCGGCTGCCAGGTTCTCCATCATTTGCTGCCGCATATCCTCGCCGCGTTCTATCAGGGATTCCACGGATTCCACTTCAACCTTGACGGTGTAATTTACAACTCCCGAGGTTATGGTGGCGGTAGGGGCGACATGAGTAACTTTGGCAGGCAGACTCATTCCCTGCATAGCATCAACATCTACCCAAGCCTGGCCACCAAGGCCGACCTGCAGTATATCCATTTCATTAACCAGTATATCCGCTTCAAACTGGTTAGGGTCGGCTAGCTGAACGGCTATCGTACCGGTGAGGACTTCATCACCGCCCTCGACATTCACCAGGGTAATAAAGCCATCGAACGGCGCTCGTACTTCCGGACTTTTGGCCTGTGCCTCTTCCAGGTCTTTTACAGCTTTGACCACAGCTTTTTCAGCGTCTTCCAGGTTGCCCTGGGTTAAAGTCAGACTTAATTCCTTTAAAGCGACATCCATGCTTACATCGGCAAGGTCTTCCTCGGCTGATGCCAGAGACCTCTCGGCGGATTCCAGCTGTTTTCTCTTGAGGGCAACTGCCTGGGTGTCATAGCCGGCAAGTACGTTATCATAATTCGTCTGCGCAATATCTATCCGCTCCTTTGCCCGTTCCACGGTTAACGCATAGTCATCCGGGTCAAGAGCTGTAGGGTCCAGCTGGTGTAAAACGTAATCATACCAGGTCCGCGCATTATTTAGTTCAGCAAGCGCCAAGTTATAATCCACCGCGGTAATACCGGCCGCAAGGGTTGCCTGTGCCTGCTCTACGGCTATCTGGGCATTAAGCACGGCCAGTTCCTTGGTTGCCACGTTATCCTGCGAGTTCTTAAGGTTTTGCTCGGCGGTTTTAACGTTAATCTGCGCCTGAACGACGGCACGCTCTCTGGTCGTTACCGTGTCTGCAAGGGTATCAAGATAGTCATCCCATTCATCGATATCCATTGTCACCAGCAGCTGCCCTTCCTCTACGGTGTCTCCAGCCTCTACCAGCACTTCTCCCACTGTGCCCTTGGTGCCGGTTGGATAAATAAGGTCGATGGCCAGGTCTTCCGTGTGAGAAAGGGCCAGATTACCTGCAGCCGTAATATCTAGAGTAAGATTTCCGAGTATTACCGTGGCTGTCTGCTCTTCTCCGTTCGTTTCTTCTCCCTCCGGCGGAGCACAGCCCAGCACTACAGCCACGACTGTGACCAGCGCAATAATAATCATAAGTAATTTAATAATTTTCATGGTATTCACCTGTTTCTTTTTTTTGCCGTTATCGGCAGGGGCAAGCCGGTTGCCTACAAATAGTATGACATATTACTGTTAATAAATTCTTGATAAAAATATTATGATACAGAAATGGGGAGGGTAACAGTAAAAGTACTCCCCTTTCCCTGCTCGCTTTCTACTTCAATGGTACCGTCGTGGGCTTCTACCAGGCGCTTTACGATAGTTAGACCCAGGCCACTGCCGCCGGTAGCTCTGGCACGTGACTTATCCACGCGGTAAAACCTCTCGAAGATAAAGGGCAGGTCTTCCGCCGGGATACCTTCACCAGTATCGGCCACACTTACATATATCTGATTACCATCATGCCGGGCCGATATTGTTATAATGCCTTTAGTATCCGTGTGCTCCACCGCGTTCTCCGTGAGATTGTGCAGCACCTGTTTGATGCGGTGGGAATCGATAGCCGCCTTCGGGAGTTCATCCGGCAGTTCCGCCGATATGGTAATATCTTTAGCTGCCGCTTTTGCCTGTAACGCCGCCACTTCTTCTTTAATTAATGCGGCGATATCTTCCGGCTGGATAATCAGCTTGAGTTCGCCGGCATCGGCAAGGCTCAGTTCCTGAAGGTCGTCCACAAGCCGTGATAAAGATGAGGCTTCATCATTGAGAGAATGGATGGTATTTTCATCCGGTTTGACGACGCCATCGCGGATTGCCTCCAGATAGCCGCTGAGATTGGAAAGGGGAGTTCTGAGTTCGTGAGCAATATCGGCAACCATATTCCGACGTAGCTGCTCATTATTTTCCAGATTCTCGGCCATCGTATTGAACGATTGGGCAAGCTCACCCACCTCGCCTTTTACATTAGAATCAACCCGCTGTGAGAAATCACCTTTCCCGAACTGCCTGGCCGCGCTGGTAATGGCTTTAACCGGCGACAGGATACGCCGTGACAGTAGAAAAGTAAGCAGTATGGCTATGCCTATAGCCACCAGGCCTCCCCAGAGGAAGAAACGCCCGATAGTATTATAAGTAATTTGCATTGCGGCGCGGTTAATATCGGATGAGTCCCCAGAGGCAATATGCAGGTTGTCTGTGGATTCCATTCCGAATACAGGGGGCATAGGTCTACCGGGAATATCCAGATTATACAAATTCCCTATGAACAAATCATCGGAGTCTGCAATTACTATACCTTCTTCATCGGTCAGGATAATCCTCCGCCCGTGCATTTTCCCCCACTCGACTACCAGCGGCTGAACACCTTCCCAGGTTCCTTCCAGGAAGTAGTAGCGGATTAGCTCTGCTTCCACCCTCCTGTCCTGCATCTGCTCGAAACGTTCTCCGACCCGGCCTATCTCTATGCGGGCGGTGCGGTTGGCAAAAAAGAACGCGGAGCCGATAATAACGATTATTACCAGGGTAAAAGCCGCCAGGAGCCTGAAGTTGAGGCTATGTATCACCATTAGCCTCCAGTAGCTTGTAGCCGGCCCCGTATACGGTCTTGATATACCTGGGGTGGCGCGGGTCGGGTTCGAGTTTACGGCGGAGTTTCAGGATATGAACGTCTATGGTACGGTCGAATCCGTCGAAATCATGGCCGAGGGCTTTATCGATAATCTGGGCGCGACTGAACACGCGTCCCGGTTCTTTAACCAGAGTTCCCAGCACTTTAAACTCAATCGGTGTTAAATCAAGGGGGGTCTTTTGTCGATAAGCTTCATGTTTCAGAAAATCTATAGTTAAATCACCGTGTTCAACCTTTTCCGGTCCACGCTCGCCGGGGAAGCGGCGCAGTACCGCCC
>CAYYVO010000081.1:5608-7857 GCA_964475175.1 uncultured Dehalococcoidaceae bacterium
GTACCGCCCGTACTCTGGCCGCCAGCTCCCTGGGACTGAACGGCTTGGTAACATAGTCGTCGGCCCCGATGTTCAGGCCTGCCAGCCTGTCGTCATCGGTTGTCATGGCGGTAAGCATAATGATTGGTACCTCTGACTCGTTTCTGAGGATGCGGCATATCTCCAGCCCGTTCACCCCGGGCAGCATGAGGTCCAGTACAATGAGGTCGGGATGGCTCTCGCGGGCCTGCTTAAGGGCTTCCTTTCCATCATAGGCGGTAATAACACGGTAGCCATCGCGGTTCAGATAGAGCTTGACCAGCTCTACGGTTTTTACGTCGTCATCCACGACAAGGACTTTTTTCCCCGGCATATTAGTATCTCCAGTGTAATAGTCTCATATTATGTTATAACACAAATGTTAAGAAATTGTGAAAAAGAAAGGAGGAGGGGATGACCCCCTCCTCCGAATATAGGAAGGATTGATTTATTCGGTAATAATTATCTGTTAAAACGGTACCTCATCGGGCTGACAAAGGCCGGGGAAACCGCCGCCGAATCTACCGAAACCACGCTGACCGAATTTACCATGCATCCTGGGGCCGAAGCGCTCACCATCCATGTTTCCAAAGGGACCGAGCCCAATATCAGGTCTTGATTCCAGCCATTCATTGAACTCATCGGTAGCTAATTCCGGTCTGGATTCCAGCCACTGTTGTAGTTCATCGAGTTGCTCCTGGGTTATCAGGCCTTCGTCTATCAGCCTCTGGTGCATTCGCTCGCGTAGCTGAGTGTTTACCTCTTCCCTGGCTTCGGTGAAGGCTTTCCGCAGTTCATCGGCATCGATGGCAGTACCGGTATTCTCTTCATAGATTTCGGCAACTTTATCCAGCAATTCATCATGCAGTATCTGAGGAGCAGGCGTATCCTGGTCGCCGTCCTGAGCAAAAGCTATACCTCCGATAGTACCCGCCAGGATAATTGCCGCCAGCACCGCTACGATAAGGAATTTCTTACTTCTCCACATACTGTGTGACCTCCTTTCCGTTTTCTTTCTACAAAGAGAATAACAGCCAAATATTAAAATCTGATTAATTTCCCAGACTTATTTATAAATGTTTCAAAGTTTATTGGGACGTTCGTCACATACGTGAGGCTAATATTCTATTATGATATAGTTGTAAATATTGAAAGGGCACCCATGACAACAAAAACAGATAAGAAACAGAAGACGCGAATTCATGTTACCGGAATGACCTGTACCACCTGCGCCGCGACTGTCGAGAAGGCGCTGGCGGAGACAGAAGGGGTGGAACAGGCCAATGTTAATTTTGCCTCCGAAAAAGCGTCAATAGAATACGACCCCGAAAAAATCGACCTCTCTAAAATAAGAAAGACCATAACGGAATCTGGCTACAATATCGCCACCCGCAAGTCCATCTTCCCTGTAGGCGGTATGACCTGCGCCTCCTGTGTTGCGCGCGTTGAAGAAGCCTTGAAAAGCGTCCCCGGGGTGGTATCGGTCAGCGTAAACCTGGCTTCGGAGAAAGCCACCGTGGAATATGTGGAAGGAACAGAGGCGGCCGAACTTCGCCGTGCCGTAGCGGACGCGGGATATGAGCTTGGTGAGGAAGCGGAGACACTGGAAGATGTCACCACGGCGGCACAAAGGGAAATCGCAAGAGTCAGGAACAGGTTTATCGTGGCCGTGGTTCTGGCGGCTGCCATTATGGGCCTGATGTGGCTGCCGGAATTTACCGGCAAACTGTATGTCCTCTGGGCACTGGCCACACCGGTACAGTTCTGGGCAGGGCTCAGGTTTTATAAGGGTGCGTGGGGCGCACTGAAACACCGCACCACCGATATGAATACCCTGATTGCCGTGGGCACATCGGCGGCATATTTCTACAGCGTGGTAGTCGTACTTTTCCCCTCTATTTTCATTGCCGGAGGCCTGGACGCCCACGTATACTTCGATACCTCGGCGATGATTATCGCCCTGATTCTTCTGGGGCGTTTCCTGGAGGCCAGGGCGAAAGGGCAGACATCGGCGGCTATAAAGAAACTTATAGGACTGCAGCCGAAAACGGCACTGGTTATCCGGGATGGTAAGGAAACAGAGATACCTGTAGAAGATGTACAGCTCGGCGACCTCATTCTGGTGCGGCCGGGAGAACGGGTGCCCGTGGACGGTATTATCCGGCAGGGCAGGCCCAGCATCGACGAGTCTATGGTTACCGTAGCGAGCCTGCCGGTGTAGAAAAAGGAAG
>CAYYVO010000082.1:0-7806 GCA_964475175.1 uncultured Dehalococcoidaceae bacterium
GGCTAATGCAATTAAATATATTTTAGTTATCTTATTATACATGAAAAGTTGCTTTAAAAGAAGTCTATGTACCTTCATTTCCGAAAGACAATCCATCGTTTGATACCTAGGTAAAGACCTTGAATATAAAATACTGATTATTTAATAATCTTAGCAATAATGTTTCCGGGGTATTTGATTAACTTGCTGGAAACGAGGAAATTCAATCCCATGAACAAAATCGTGTGCATAATAACACGCACCTTCGAGCTCGTGAGCCGATTATGAAATCCGTGAAATTAGAAGATAAAGACAAGAGCTTTGTCGAAACTCTCCTCAAGACCAGAGGAATAAGCGATATTCTCATTATTTTACCTTTACTCGCATTATTCATCATCAGGGAATTCGGTTCACTTGGTAGAATCCGTCCCATCGACCTTAGTTTTATAAGGTATTTTTTACACCCTGAATATTTCGTTAATGACGACATGTGGTTTAACGGAGTCAGCAATCCTTACACGTATTTTCACAAGATAATAGCCTATGGAGTCGATTTACTGAATCTGGAAAACAGCATGCCCCAGATACTCGCCGTTATCCAATTTATCACCATATTACTTCTGATACTGGCTTTAAAGAAGTTGTGCGACCACATATTCCACAGTCACCTGGTGACTGGGCTATTCATTGTCCTCGTTATGTTTATAGAGTGGCCCAGTCTGGTCGGCAGGCCTCCCTTGGAAATGCATGCCCTGACGCTGGCAAGGGCATTGCTGGTATTTTCTCTCCTTTGCGTGCTGCGCGGGAACTTCTGGTGCGCCGGCATATTAGCGAGATTATCCCCTTTTTCCTCAAGGCATTCAGTAATCTGTATGTGCTGGGTTCGATAGTATCGCTAGGAATCGCCGGGCTGGCGTGGATAACCACCTTATCCAAGATCGAAGAATTAAGTCGCTTCTATCCGTTATTGGCGCTTACTACGTGCTGGTGGTCCTATTTTCGGCGTTGGTCTTCAAGGAAAATGTGACATATTTACGCTGGATTGGCGTCATACTTATCGCCGTCGGTGACCACGCCGCACAATCTTTTTTGTGAATCTATGACAAAGGCGATACCTATCGAAGCCTGGTCGATTACCCTCATCGTTTTCCTGATGAAGTCATCGGTCAGGACGACAGGCAGCTTTAGTTTTTTCTGTTTGTTAGCCACGTAAAATTACCTCATGCATCAGGCTCAACGAGCCGGGAAAAATTCTTTGATACTATCGGCTATATAGTCCATCTCCGCCGGTTCAAGAGTCGGGTACATCGGCAGGGTCAGCACCTGTCGGGAAAGCATGTCTGTAGCCGGTAAATCTGCTGTGTACCCTAGTTTCTGCCGGTAAAAATAAGACAGGTGGACCGGGTAAAAATAGACCTTGGCCATGATTCCTTTTTTATTCAGGTATGCCATCAGGGCATCCCGTTTTTTCTGCCCTTCCTTTACCCTGATAACGTACATCTGGTAAATATGCCGGAAGCCTTCCGGTGGGTCGGGCAGTAGTATCTCACTTATTCCGGATAATCGTTCCGACATTCCCGCGGCGTTCCGCTGGCGCATCTCGATTATCTTCTCGATTTTCTCTAGCTGGGTTATACCCAAAGCGGCGGTCATATCCGACATACGGAAGTTATAGCCCAGGGCAATGTAGTCCATGTATTCCGCCGTTGAGAAATAGTTCTCCGTTTCTGCCCGTCCGTGTGAGCGCACCAGCTTGAGCTTCTCGTATAAATCAGCGGAATCGGTCACCACGAACCCGCCCTCGCCGGTGGTAATAACCTTGGGCGCACAGAGGCTGAAAATGGCGCAGTCGCCCAGGCTGCCGACTTTCCTGCCAGCGGCAGCGGCGCCGAGTGATTCGGCGGCATCCTCGATGAGGAGGAGGTTATGCTCTTCAGCGACCTGTTTCAGCTCGCGAATCAGGCAGGGGCTGCCGCCGAAATGGACGGGGATAATCGCCCTGGTCCGGGGAGTGATTTTTCTGGATACGTCTCCGGGACCCAGACCGAGTGTCCGCGCTTCGATATCGGCGAAGACCGGCCTGGCGCCGACAAACAGGGGGGCATTGGCGGTGGTGATAAAGGTGAAGGACGGCACAATGACTTCGTCGCCTTCCCCCATGCCGTAAACCATGAGGACGGAATGCAGGGCGGAAGTCCCCGAATTAAAGGTGAGGGCGTATTTCGTGCCGACATAGTCGGCGAGTTTCTCCTCGAACTTCTCGATGTTTGGACCTATCGCCCAGTACATCCCCCGGGTGATTACTTCCGTGACTGCCCGGACGTCTTCATCGTCCCAGTACAGCTTGAAAAGAGGGATTTTCCAGTCCATAACAGTACCTGCTTTAGTCCTTGCGTTCGATGGTCTTGGCCGGGACGCCGACCACGGTGGTATTAGCGGGGACATCCTTATTAACAAAGCTGAACGCCCCGATAACCGCATTTTCCCCGACGGTGATACCGGGCATGACGACGCTGTGGGTGCCGATTCTGGCGTTTCGCTTTAACGTCACCTTGCCTTTTTTATCATCGATGGTCGACCAGGAATAGATAGAGCAGTGGGAGCCTATTTGTACCTCTTCCTCTATCTCTACGCCGTACCTGGCATTGATATAGGTAAACGCCCCGATATCTGTATACTTGCCCAGCTTCAGGTTCTCGTGGTACTGGCACATCCAGTGCCACTTCGTCATGCTGCTCTCGTCGAACTCGGCGTCTTTCCAGTCTTTAAATCGTTCGTTCACAGCTTAATACGCATTCTTCTTCTGGAGTAATCTGGGGTTAATTTCCACTTTACTCAGGATTTCGGCGATTCTCGGTCCTGTTTTTCCGTCCCCGTAAGGGCTCCGGCACTTTTTCACCTCGGCCAGGAAATCCTTATCCGTCAGGGCTTTTCCTATTGCCTTTATTATCTCACTTTTATCATGCCCTGCGTCAATAACGTTTTTACCCCGCTCCCTCCCTTCCTGCCGGATACCGATATTCACCGCCGGCAGACCCAGAGATGGGGCCTCGATGATGGCGCTGCTGGAGTTGCCGACGATGACTCCGGCGGCTTTCATCAGGCTGATATATTCCCGCTGGGGCAGGCTTTTAAACGTCTTGATAAAGGGATACTTCTTGTATTCCCTGATTACTTCAATAATTTTCCGCCCTCCGGCATCCGAGTTGGGGTAGATAAGCACCGTGTGGTTGCCTATTTCTTTAATAGCTTCCAAACTAGCTCTAATCTGCGATGCCGCCTCTTCTATCTGGGTGGTCACCGGGTGCTGGATGAGCAGAATCACGGGCCGGGAGAAATCCACTCCGAGACTGGCTGACAGCGTTTCTATGGGTAGGTACTCCTCGTTCAGAATGACATCCAGAGCCGCGTAGCCGACGGCATGCACCCGCCACTCTTCCTCGCCCATCCTGACGATTCTCTCGGCGCTCTTTACAGTGGAAGGGAAGTGGACGTGCGATAGCTTGGTGATGGCATGGCGCACCGGCTCGTCGATATTGCCGCAGACGTCGCCGCCGTTGATATGGGCTAAGGCTATGTTCATGTAAGCCCCGGAGATAGCCCCAGCCAGGGGCTCGACCCTGTCCCCCGGGAGAAAAATGATATCAGGCTTGAGCTGCCCCCATACCTTGACCATGCTGGTAATGCCTTTTCCTGCCGATGCTGCCATGGCCTCCACGGTATCGCTATCCGGCAGCATATCCACCCTGTCGTCTATCCCGAAACCGTCCTTCTCTATTTCCCGGACGGTATAGCCGAACTCATGCGATAAATGCATTCCGGTAACGACGAGTAATAACTTTAGTTCTGGATGTGCTTTAATTGCCGCTAATACGGGACGCAGGTAGCCGTAGTCCGCTCTGGTTCCGGTAATGACAGCGATTTTCTTCATGGTTTTTAACAGCCTGGCGAAGGTAATAAGTTCATCGTGCTTGATATTTTACTATGTCGTCACGTGTTTTAATCCGTTTGTTTTCTCACTTTTTCCTGTACCTGGTACAGGTTCCAGTATACGCCTTTCTTCTTCCTTAATTCCGCATCCGTTCCCTCTTCTTTGACCTGTCCGTCTTCCAGCACCACTATCTTATCGGCGTTAATTATGGTGGAAAGCCTGTGGGCGATAATGATTACTGTGCGATTCTTCGAAAGCTTGGATATCGCTTCCTGGACCATCGCTTCGGACACGTTATCGAGGGCACTGGTAGCTTCGTCCAGTATCAGTATCTCCGGCTTTCTTACCATGGCCCGGGCTATGGCGATTCTCTGTTTCTGTCCGCCGGAAAGCTTCATTCCTCTTTCGCCGACGATGGTATCATAGCCCTGAGGGAATTCGAGGATAAAGTTGTGGGCATTGGCGGCTTGAGCCGCTTCTATGATTTCCTCGTCAGAATATTTATCGGGACTGAAGGCGATGTTATTTTTCACCGTATCGTGAAACACGAATGTATCCTGGCTGACAAATCCTATACGGCTCAGCCACGACGATAGGGCGTATTCCTTTAGATTGAACCCGTCAATCTTGATTTCGCCTTTATCGGGGTCGTAAAGGCGGAGAAGGAGGTCGGCGATCGTTGTTTTCCCTCCGCCCGAAGGCCCGACGATAGCAGTAGTCTTACTCTTTTCAAAAGTGATAGAGATATCTCTAATCGTCTTCGAGCGACCCTTATGCGAAAAGAAAACGTGGTCGAACTGAATGCCTGAATTGAACGATCCCAGGTCACTCTGCCCGTCCTTGATGGTATCGAACTCGCGGTTCAGTGTGTTGTAGGCTATCTCGCAGTTGGGCAGCGCCTCCATAATCCTTAGCCTCAAGCCGCCGAGTTCGGTTATGGGTGGCAGTAGCCTCAGGAGGGCGAAGACGAACGTGCCGAAAACGGGAAGCAACTGGGTAAAACCCCCCGGATTCTGTATTCTAAAGACAAGTCCTATTACCGCTACCGATGCAAATGCCATCAGCATGATGATATGGGCGGGGATTTCACCCCATACCGTGCCCCGGCGGTAATGAAAGAAATACTGGCGTACCGCGCTACTGAAATTATTATACCAGTCTCTCTGCGTAAGGAATACCTTTATCTGCTTAATTCCGCTGAAGACCTCGGTCAGGATAATGTTCTCTCTGGTGCTGGCCCCGGCCCTGCCTACGCCGGTGGCATAAGATATTTTTACCCCTATATACTGCATCACAAAGAAATATGCCACTCCCGCTACTATTACCAGTACCGCGCCCAGCCAGGAAATAGAAAACAGCAGGGCAAAGATAAATATCATTAGCATCGCCTGGGATAAGGCCCTGATACAGGCGGTTAGCAGCTGCATAATGCTCCCCGGCACCAGTACCGTAGTGTACATCATTCCACCCAGCTTGTTATCGAGGAAATATTGATAATCGGCCTGAAGCTGTTTCCGAAAGAGCTTTTCCTTGTTTCTCACCACGATATGGGAGGCGGTAAAGGTGGCGAATATGGTATTGACTATTTTAAAGAGGAAAGCTGTAAAAACGAGAATCAGGAACAACAGGCAGAAGGAAATAAATGTATCTTCAACCGGGAGCAAGGCCGCAACACTACCTATCCACGTAAGGATAACATTGCCTTGCCCTGTCTCGATATTCAATCCGATGCTGACAATGGGATATATCGCTGAAACACTCGCAGATTCCAGGATACCAATGAGTGAAGATAAACCAAACAGCACGAGCACATGTTTTTTATATGATCTAACGAAGAACCATAGCACTCTCAGCTGTGACTGGCTACCTGTTTGAATATCTTCTGTTTGAATGATGGTAACCCCGCATTATTAATAACTCATTCAGTTTCTATAACCTTTGAGGTTATTTTATCACATCCTCATGTCAACATTCTTTTAGTGTGAGTATTAGTTGCTTCGCAGCTTATCCAGGGTGATGTTTTCATCCTTCTTTATTGTCACCGCGGCTGTCTTCCCGATAACATCCCCGATATATTTCGGCTCAAGACCCGTCCCCGGTCTCTTGATTGCTACCATTTCTTCGGTAATAATCGTTCCCCGGGGGATATCCACATCCGCAACGATGCTGCGGCGTACCACTTTCTTGTTGTCATTCTCCACTTTCGTCGGCTGCTTCAGCCCGTCACCCATCGCTTTTTCAACGTCCCGGATGGCTTTAACCATCTGTTCAAACTCCACAGGTTCCAGCGATGCCTGATGGTCGGGGCCGGGGAGATTTCTGTCGAGAGTGAAATGCTTTTCGATGACACAGGCCCCCAATGCCGCCGCGGCGATAGGGATAGTAATCCCCATGGAATGGTCGGAAAGCCCCACCGGCAGTCCGAAGGTCTCCCGCAGCGTTGCTATCGCCTTCAGGTTAGTGTCTTCTATCCTTGCCGGGTAGCTGGAAACACAGTGCAGCAGGACTACCTCCCGGCTGTTGATTACATCTAGAGCTTCCTTCACTTCTTCCAGAGTAGCCATACCGGTGGAAAGAATCATGGGTTTCTCCTGGTCGGCTATATGCTGGAGCAGCGGGAAATTGTTGATTTCCCCGGAGGGTATCTTGAACGCCGGCACCCCGAGTTCCGACAGGAGGTCCACGCTCTTATGGTCGAAGGGGGTGGAGAGGAAGATAACGCCTTTCTTTCCGGCGTAATCGAACAGCTTTTTGAAGTCGTCCCGACCCAGTTCCAGGTTTTTCAGCATCTGAAATTGCGATTCGCCCCCATCGGTAGTCTCTTTCTGGTACGCCGCCTTATCTGCGTCCGTGGTAACAACGTCTTCCGCTTTGAAGGTCTGGAACTTGACGGCGTCGGCACCGGCGGTAGCGGCGGCATCTATCAGCTTTTTCGCCAGGACGATATCGCCGTTGTGGTTGACTCCGGCCTCGGCGACGATGAAGCAGGGCTCTCCCTCGCCGATGAGTTTATCTCCGATTTTCATTTTCATTGTTTTCGGTCTTCTTTAATCATGGCTTCCAGAATCTTGAAGTCCAGCTCGCTATCGATATCCACCGGACGCTCGGGGGGCATGACGAAGGCGCGGCATTTTTCTGCCATAAGTACGGATTCATTCATCAGGACATCGCGTTTCGTTACATAAACGGCGCCGTTGGGGATATAGAGCTTATGTAGATTCTGTCGCACGGTAACATCGCCGGCCAGCTTTTTTACCGAGAAAGGTTTCAGCCAACCTTCATTGTCCAGGCTCATCATCCACCAGGGGTACTCCCGCACCTCTTTAACGCTTATGGCAGAATCGGCGTCCGCCCTGACGAGTTCCTCTATGGTGGCATCGATATCGTCGCCGGTCATCAGTGGCGTGGTCGGCTGCAAGGTTACGGCGATATCAACTTTCTTTTTCTCTTCTTTTTCGACGAATTTCACGGCGTGCTGTATCACGAACTCCGTAGGGACATCCTCGGAGATATCGACGGGCCTTTTGAAAGGCACCTCGGCGCCGTATTGCCGGGAAATTTCGGCAATCTTATCGTGGTCGGTGGAGACGATAACCCTTCTCAGGTAGCGGGAGGCCAGCGCCGCGCCGATAACGTAAGCGACCAGCGGCTTGCCGCCGAGGGGATGGATATTTTTAAGCGGCACCCCCACCGACCCTCCCCGGGCGGGAATCACGCCGATTATATTAAGCTGACTCGGGTCTTTCACAATATCTCCGGATTTAACGTTATTTTACGTTAACTTTCTCTCCCTTTTGGGCGGCGAACTGGAGAATCTGCTCGATATCCTGGTTCATCACCATCTGCCTCATACCCAGCAGCTCCGCGTCATTACACTTTGTTAAATTCACCATGAA
>CAYYVO010000083.1:0-7804 GCA_964475175.1 uncultured Dehalococcoidaceae bacterium
GGTCTCTGGGCATATTCGAGACACCCCAACTATTTCGGGGAGGTGCTTTTCTGGTGGGGTCTTTTCCTCTTCGCACTGGCCGCCGGGCCTGCCTCCTGGTGGGTAATCATCGGGCCTATTGCCATCACTTTACTCTTTATATTTATCAGCGTACCGATGATTGAAAAGCATATGATTAAAAGGAAGCCTGATTATGCCGATAACAGACACGGGGTGTCCAGCCTTATGCCGTGGTTTACGAGAAAGTAAGCAACCAGTCTGTAGCTACACTGCCTATTGTGACCCCTAGATATTCTCCCCCTGATAAACCCCGTTATAGCCTGCCGAGTCTTCCGTCAGCTCCAGGAAAACCAGCTGCGTTATCCGGGAGTTCCTCTGCACGCAGAAGCCCCGCTGGTTGTAGACCACCAGCAGTGACTGCGAGCGCCCTTCGTAGCCGGCATCCCATACGGCAGTGCCTACGGTAACGCCGCAGCGCAGCAGGCTGGAGCGCGGCCTACCCAAAGCCATGATATTCTTGGGCAGGTGAACAATCTCGTTATAGGTGATGATGTAGATACCGGCGACCAGCTCGATGTTACCCATGCCGTCGAACACCAGCGGCGAGAGGTCGGAAAGCACCCGCTGGCTGTTGTCAACGGTCATTTTACCCGCCGACTGAGGAACAGCAACATCCCGCAGGGTAAGGTCGAAGCCGTTGGTCTGCACCTGTTCATCGAGGTCAATCCACCCCTCGACGAGAGGTGGATCATGCCTTATCAGGCGGCGTATGTCATTACCTGAAAGGACGGACATTTTATTACTTATCCCTTATCTATTTTGTCAACCGCCGCCGCATCGTCACCAGCGTTATCGAGAAAAATATCACCGACCACGCGATGATAATCCCCAGGGCCAGCAGCATATTCGGGTGAAACTCGCCCTGGAACAGCCCCCGGGAAAGATTGGCCGCCGGTGTCAGTGGCGCTATCCAGCTCAGCTGCTGCACGATATCAGGAAAGCGGTCAAGCGGAAAGAAAATACCGGAGAGGAAGAACATGGGCGTGATAAAAAGGGTGAAAAAGAAGTTAAAAGTATATATCGCCGGCACTATGGAAGTAACGAACAGGGCGATAGAGGCAAACATAATCCCGGAAAGTCCCGCCACCAGGGGTACCAGCAGCGCCCAGTAAGAAGGCACCAGTTGGAAAGCCGCCGCGATAGCCAGAATTACACAGCCGGTCATAAAAGCGCGAGTACCGCCCCAGATAATTTCACCGGCGGTAATATCCTCGACATTCAAGGGCGTCGCCAGGATGGCATCGAAAGTATAGTGGTGCTCCATACGGAAATAGCTGCCGTAGGTACATTCGAAGCTGGCGGAGAACATGGCGTAGGCGACGATAATACCCGGGGCAAGAAATTCTATATATTTTTGGTCACCGATATCGCCAATGAAAGCCCCCATACCCATGCCGAAAGCCACCAGGACGAGAATCGGCTCGATGATAGCTCCGGAAGCCTCGGAATGCCATAACCGGAAAAAGACGTCCCGGTTGCGCTGCCAGAGACGGAAGAACCGCCATGAGAACATCCTCATTCTACCAGCGACCTCCCGGTAAGCTTGAAAAAAACATCTTCCAGAGTAGCCGCCCTGGCCGCTCCGGGGAGACCGGCTTGCTTCGAAGCATCATCTGTGAAAACGTGTATTATTCCTTCGAATTCATCGAAATCAAGGCTCCGCTTCTCAAGTTCTCCGATAATAGCATCCCTCTCGACCGTGCTCAGGTCAATTTCCCATACCTGGGTGCCCATATATCTAATAACCAGCGCCGGCGGGGTACCGACATCCATAATTCTCCCCTGATTGATTATCGCCACACGGTCGCAAAGGCGGGCGGCCTCCTCCATGTTCTGCGTGCACAGCAACTGGGTAATCCCCTGCTTCTTTAGCTCCTTGAGCCTCTGCCAGACCATGTGCCTGGCCTGGGGGTCGAGGCCTATCGAGGGCTCATCGAGAATGATTATCCTGGGGGCGTTGACCAGGCCGCGGCCTATCAGCAGGCGCCGTTTCATACCCCCGGAAAGCTCGTCGATTTTACTTGTCCGTTTGTCTTCCAGCTGCATCGCCTTCAATATTTCGTCGCTGCGCTGCCGCGCCACATCTTTAGGAATGGCAAAGTAGCGCGCAAAGGTATGCAGGTTCTGGATAACGGTCAGGTCCTCGTCGAGATTATCTATCTGCGGGATAACCCCGAGGATGGCCTTGACCTCACGCGGATGTTTCCTCAAATCCCTGCCGTCAACCCAGATATCACCACCTGTCGGCGGCGAAACGGCGGTAATCATCCTGATGAGAGAGGTCTTTCCGGCGCCGTTCGGCCCCAGCAGGCCGAAGCATTCGCCCTCCTCTATCTCCAGGTTGACGTCGTTAACGGCAACGAGGTCTTTGAATTTCTTGGATAAATTGGTGGTTTTAATAATAGCCATAGTTCACCAGACATATAATTGGGGATACGGTTATCATAGCAGATTTGGTACTTTACAGCAACGATTCCTTTACAGATACGGCGCCTTTGATTACAATGGGACTGGTTAAATGATAAAAAGGGGGCGTCGGGATGATTAAAGCAGTATTCTTCGACCTGTATCACACGCTGGTGACCTACGACCCGCCCCAGGAGGAACTGGAGGCAAGGGCGCTCAAGGAGTTCGGCATGGAGGTCGACCCCGTGGTCTTCCGCCGTCCGCTGGTAACCGCCGACGAGTTCATTTACGGAGAAATCGCCCGCTGCCCGCTGAGCGCGAGGTCGCAGGAGGAAAAGCTGGCCCTTTACGCCGGTTACCAGGAAATAGTGCTCCGGGAAGCCGGGATAAAATACGATAAAAATCTTGTCCTCGGTGTGCTGGGGAAGGCACAGCAATTCAAGATGAACCTGGTCCTGTTCGACGACGTGGCGCCTGCCCTGACCGACCTTAAAGCTCGCGGATTAATCCTCGGACTCATCTCCAACATCGAGCAGGACATTACCGATACCCTGGAGCGTCTCAACCTGCCCTCATGGCTGGGGATAATAGTGACTTCGCTGGATGCCGGCGCCAACAAGCCCCAGCCGGAGATATTCCGGTACGCCTTAAAGCAGGCCGGCGTGCAGCCAACCGAGGCGCTATACGTCGGGGATCAGTACCAGGTAGACGTCCTCGGCGCCGAAAGGGCGGGGATAAAGGGGATACTCATCGACCGCCATGGCTATCACGAAGATATAGATTGCACCCGAATAAGCAGCTTCAGCGAGATAGAAAAGTACCTGTAAACTGCCCGCTCAGCAGCCAGCCCTTTGCCAGCGGACATTCGCGGCACTTCCCCTGCGAGCATAGCGTTTTGTAGATATGCAGCAATCCCTGCTGCCGCCGGGCTGTAGTGAGAATTTGCTTCTCAGTTCTCAGCTGCTTTAACATATGCCTGTCGATAGTATTGATACTCAGGCGGGGGTAGCGGTGATATACCTCCAGTGCTTTCTCAGCCAGTTCCGGCCGGGAAGTTATCCTAGCCCAACCCGCGGTAAAAGGCAGGAGCACATTGATAACGATATCGGCAGCCCGCCCGCTGCCCAGAAGGGCAAGTTTACCGGATTCCGCACCTCTCCCCTGATGATTATCATGTTCTACTATCAGTGATTTTTCCAGCCTGTTAAATCCGGCATCTGCCGGAGACGTTTCAAACATCCTCATCAGTCCCGCCAGCAAACCCTCATGTCTATAGCGGAGCAGTAGGTAACTCATCGCCATGATGCGGCGGGTGGGCAGGTTGACCGGCCTGACTTTGAAGAAACACCAGTCACCAGCAGACATGGCAGACTTATCACCGGAAGCTCCCCACAGCCCTTCCAGTTTACTCAACCGGTTAATATCCGCTTCATACCCGACGCAGTACTCAGGACACTGTGAAGGCAGCAGCCCCGCCGTCCCCAGCAGCAGCGCCTGATACCGTACCAGGCATTCGGCATCCGTCATTTTATCTGCATTGTCCGACTCCAGTTTTTGCAGCGGTATCCGCCGTGCCAGTTCCTCCATCGGTTCTTTATTTCTGGAATACCCCAGTGCCCTCATTATCTCCTGATAGAGTAACTGCCCGGGTTCTATCTTGGAAAGTCTTGTCCTGAAGCCGTCAGCTTTAGCCTCAAAGCGTACTTCTCCGGCCGCATCCAGAATCCCGCCGACAATATAATTCTGATGATGGTTTTCATGGCATGGCATTGTTATTATTCCGCCGGCATTGTTGAAATGTGCAGGCTGTTGAGCCAGGTTGCCGATGAACTTCTGGAGCGCCAGAGTAGGGACTGAGTTCCCGTTCTGAAGGAAGATTCCTGATGCAGTATCATGGTTCAGGACAACATGAAGAACAACGCCGTTATAGGCAGGGTCCAGGTGGTGACCGTGCTCCCGCCATCCGCTGGACTTCACGTGAACTTCGACTTCCCCTCTCATCAACCTCCCACCGGAGTTGATAATCGCGTCCTTTAAATCGGCGCCGCGGCCGTCATTGGGCCTGCCCGGATAGACAACCTTTAAAGACTCCCCTTCCTCGGTCACCAGGTCGGTCCTGTCTACCAAACGTTCCTGCCAGATTTCTACCACCCGGCTCTCAGGAAAAACGATAGCCATAGCAACTCTACCTACCCGTTAGCCTGAGTATGCTAAAAAATTACTTGTGTACCCCCGACCTGGAAGGACATTTCCAGACAACCTGACAACCTAACGGTTTCTTAACCCCGTCTCTAATCGGCGTCAGCGAGATACTGCCGATAGCGGTACAGCGCCGCAAGTGCGAATATAGCATCCTCATCGCTGGTATAGCTGGGAATGCCGATAGATTGGAATTCACGGGACATTCTCAGATATATCTCGCCGTCACCCAGTGGATTTACCACGATGATTGGTTTATGAGGAAAGTCTTTCCTGAGACCGGTAAAAAGGCCGGCCACAGCTTTGCCGGGCAACCAGTCGATGGCGGCCATAATCACTACCACAGCGTCTACTCCATCATCCTCCATAACTGCGCGGGTAACCGTGGAGTAGGTATCCTCGAAACCGCTGGCCTCGATGGCCGTCCACACGTCTACCGGACTCCTGACCTGCCACCAGTCCGGATATACCGTCTTTATCTTTCTTTTAGTGGCCGGTGATAGTTCAGCAATTTGAAGTCCGTAACGGAAACAGGCATCGACGGCGGTTACGCAGCCCGACCCGGCCAGGTTGACGATGCCAAGGCGACTCCCCTGCGGCCGCGGCAACCGGACGAAGGCCCTGGTAACATCCCAGAGCTGCTCGAAGCTGCCCACCCGGATAACTCCCACCTGCCGGAAGGCGGCATCGTAGACGCGGTCTTTACCCGCCATGGAGCCGGTATGGGTTGCGGATGCTTTTGCCCCGCCCTCGGTGACGGCCGATTTCAGGATGATTACCGGCTTTTCCGGGACAATGCGGCGGCACAACTCAAGGAACCGCTGGCCGTCTTTGATACTTTCCAGGTACATGGCGATAATTTCCGTGGCCGGGTCGTCACCCATGTATTCCAGCATGTCGCTTTCGTCGACATCACACTTGTTTCCCAGGCAGGCAATTTTACTGATGCCCAGCTCTCTATTTATCAGCGGCAGGTAGACACCGGTAAAAAGTCCGGTCTGCCCGATGAATCCTACCGTACCCTTCCCGATATCGTTATCGGGCAGAAACAGTTTGTTCAATCGCCCCAGACTCGAGTCAAAATGTACGTAGGGATTAATGGTTCCGACGCTGTTAGGCCCCATTATCCGTATCCCGGTCTCTTTCGCCAGGCGGGCAATCTTCTCCTCTATCCGCGCTCCGGACTCATTCATCTCCCCGAAGCCGGCCGATTCTATGATAACTGCTTTTACGCCCCTGGCAGCGCACTCCTCTACAGAGTTCAATACAGCTTGGGGCGGTAGTACGATGAGGGCCAGGTCCGGGGGCTCCGGTATATCTTCCAAGGAAGAGAAAGCGTCGATACCCAGTATATTATCTGCGCGGGGATTAACCGGGAATATTCTGCCCTGATAGCCCATCCTCAGCAGGTTCTCGATGATATTGTAGCCGCCCTTGCCCTCGTTCCGGGACGCCCCGATAACGGCAACTCTTTCAGGCTCAAAAAAAGGCCTCAGGCTATCTGACGTAACTTTATGACTCATATACGCATTCTTTTTCCGCCCTGTTTTTCCCCCGGATCAAGTCCTCGCGTCTTACCCTACACCGCACGGTCCCCGTGAGCTAATGATAATCTTACACGTTTCCGTGTAGGTTGTCAAGTCTTTTTTTTGGATGATCCGGCCTGGTATTTGAATTTCGCCTGCTCGGCTATCATCGACAGGAGTGTGGAAGATGCGCCGCGGGGGCGGTACATGCCTGTTTCCCACTCGCTGACGGTCTGCTGGCGGATGCCCAGTCGCTGGGAAAGTTCGTTCTGAGTGAGACCCATGTGTTTCCTCAATTCCTGGACGCTTTTACCGTCCCACTGTTTCCTTCCAGTTCCCGGCTTCTTAACCATGCCCTGATTTTACACGATAAAGTGTGAACCGTCAAAAGTTATTTTATAATAGGCCATCATTTACTCGCTTCCCAACCTCCCTCCTTTTATATAATCTATTCCCACCCTGCCACCCATGATCACCCGCGGGCTTATCCCATAATGAACAACCCTTCTACCCAGCGTACAGTAAACCGATTCTGCGAAGGCGGTGGGTGGGACATAAATACGGTTGACGGGGTAGAGTAATGAGCTACTGGGTCTTTACGGGGTTTTTCAACCATATATGTTTTAACGAGTTGTTACGTTGGTTTACTGGAGAATATCGTTGTTTTCGGGAGTATTTGCAATCTAATTAACTTTTATTAACTGTAAATAGCCCTATTTGGGGTTGATATGATTGCCTATCTGCGGTATGATATAGATGTTAGCACTCTCGTCAGGAGAGTGCTAATACATGTAACAGAAAAGGACTGTTAAATATAGAAAGGAGGAAGGTATGGCAGCTAAACTACAGCCGCTGGCTGACCCCAGGAGGGTGAGGTACTTGCCGTCGGGCCGGGAAGGTACGGTGAAGAAGGCGACCGCATACCGATGGATATCAAGGTCGGCGATATGGTTATTTACGCCAAATACGGCGGTACGGAAATCAAGGTCGACGACGAAGAGCTGATGATTCTGCGCGAGAGCGATATTCTCGCGAAGAAGTCCAAATAAAGAGGGAAGCTAAGGAGGCAGAAAAATGGCAAAACAAATTATATTCGGAGAAGAAGCAAGGCATTCCCTGAAGAAGGGAATTGATGCCTTAGCAGATGCAGTAAAAGTTACGCTGGGGCCCAAAGGCCACTGTGTGGCACTCGATAAAAAATGGGGGGCGCCATCGGTAATTGATGACGGAGTCACTATTGCCAAGGATATCGAGCTTCCCGACCCGTTCGAGAACATGGGCGTTCAGCTCGTCAAAGAGGCCGCCAGCAAGACCAACGATGCCTGCGGCGACGGTACCACCACATCCACTATCCTGGCGCACGCCATCATTTCCGGCGGTTTTAAGAACATCGCGGCCGGAGCCGAATCCATGGGCCTCAAGAGGGGTATCCAGAAGGCAACCGCCGCCATCGTCGAGGAGCTGAAAAAGAACTCCACCGAAGTCAAGGATAAGGAACAGATTGCCCAGGTCGGCACCATCACCGCCAAGGACACCGAAATCGGTGAGTTGTTGGCCGATGTTATGGAGAAGGTCGGCAAGGACGGCGTTATCACCGTCGAAGAGTCCAAGGG
>CAYYVO010000084.1:0-7793 GCA_964475175.1 uncultured Dehalococcoidaceae bacterium
CAGATTTTTTTCGTCACCGTTTCATAGTCGCCCGTCTTTTCTTTGGATAACAGGGACGGATTCGTGGTAACCCCGCTGATAACGCCGAGTCGCGCGGCTTGTTCTATCTGGTCGATGTTGGCGGTATCTACAAATATCTGCATTGAGTCCTCCTCCTCGGATTAGGTTGAAAGGGGCAGCGGGGGTTGAGCGCCTTCGCGGAGCACATCTTTGGCTACATTGATAAATTCGCGGAAGAGCGGGTGAGGACGTCCGGGCCGCGAACCGAATTCGGGATGGAACTGGCAGCTGACCATCCACGGGTGATCGGCCAGCTCGCAGACCTCGACCAGGCTGTCATCGGGAGATACGCCGCTGTATATCAAACCGGCTTTATGCAGTGCCTCGCGGTACTTGTTATTGAACTCAAGACGGTGCCGGTGCCGCTCCTGAATCAGGGGTTTCCCGTAAGCCTCTGCGGCGCGGCTTCCCTCCAGCAGCTTGCAGGGATAATTGCCCAGGCGCATCGTGGCGCCCTTTTCCTGAATCGTTTTCTGGTCGACCATGTAGTCGATTACCGGGTAGGAGGTATCGGGATTGAACTCGGCCGAGTTCGGCTCCTCGGAATTAAATACATGGCGGGCAAATTCTATAACCATAACCTGTAGTCCGAGGCATAGCCCGAAGTACGGGATGTCATTCTCCCGGGCATACCTGGCTGCCTTTATCATGCCCTCGATACCCCTTACTCCAAATCCTCCCGGTACGATAATTCCCTGAGCGGTGCGCATTAAATCATGTACATCATCCCGGTCAAGGTCTTCGGACTGTACCCAGAAAAGGTCGAGGGATTTGTCATGGTGCAGGGCGGCGTGGTAAAGCGCCTCGCGCACGGAGAAGTAGGCATCGTTCAGTTCTACATATTTGCCGACGAGGGCGATACTTACGGGTTCGTGCGGAGTCTTAATACGTTCCACGAGCCCCCGCCATTCATGCAGGTCGGTGGAACTTGCCTTGATACCGAGTTTATCTATAATGAGGTCGCCCAGACCGGCATCTTTTAATATCAAAGGTATCTCATAAATGGTCTCTGCGGTGGGCAGGGGGATAACGGCATTTTTATCAACATCGCAGAACAAGGATATTTTATCCTGTATCCCTTCCGATATTGGATAATGGCTGCGGCAGATAATAACATCCGGCTGGATACCGATGCGGCGCAGCTCGTTGACGCTGTGCTGGGTGGGTTTGGTCTTGAGTTCGCCGGTGGAGTTGAGATAGGGGAGAAAGGTGACGTGAATATAAAGGACGTTGTTTCTGCCGACATCGTTCCTCATCTGGCGGATGGCCTCGAGGAAGGGCTGCCCCTCGATATCGCCAACAGTGCCGCCTACTTCGATAAGAATAACTTCCGCCTCGGATTTTTCGGCGAGTTTCTTGAACCTGTCCTTAATTTCGGTTGTCAGGTGCGGGACAATCTGGATGGTACCTCCGAGGAAATCGCCTCGCCTTTCTTTGGCAATGAGGGTGCTGTAAATCTGACCGGACGTTATGTTGGAATCGGCGGTAAACTCGGCGTCGATGAACCGCTCGTAGTTGCCCAGGTCGAGGTCAGTTTCGGCGCCATCCTTGGTGACGAATACCTCGCCGTGTTGATAGGGTGACATCGTACCGGGGTCGACATTCAGATACGGGTCAAGCTTCATGACGGAAACACTGACCTGGCGGCTTTTCAGGATGGTACCGATTGAGGCGACGGTAATACCCTTACCTACGGAACTTACTACACCTCCGGTTACAAAGATATACTTCGGCATATACTGCGTCCAGCCTTAAAAATACTCCGGGATACTCTCAGCCATTTCCTTAAATGTATCCGGGAATTAATTAAAATCCCATTACAATACATCCTGGAAAATAAAAGACATAACTAATGAAAACGGGAACGGGTTATCAAAATGTGGGGGTTTCTTCTTATTATAGGCAGGCGATTATGCTTTGTCAAGGGGACTAAGACACGTTCGCGGCGGCTGATAACTACTTAATATTCCGATTGACACCCAAAAAGCGCCAGTGTAGACTATTTATGGTATCTGATTTACCCCAGAGGAGAAGAACTGAATGAGTTTTTTAGAGCGTGCCGACCCCGAAGTAAATAGCGCTATAGAATGCGAGAAAAAACGGCAGAAAGAAATAGTAAACCTCATCGCCTCGGAGAACTATACCAGCCAGGCCGTGCTGGAAGCCCAGGGCTCTTTTCTGACCTATAAATATGCCGAAGGGTATCCCGGGAAACGTTATTACGGCGGCTGCGAGAATGTGGATACCATCGAGGAGCTGGCTGTACTGCGCGCCAAGGAACTCTTCCACGCCGAGCACGCCAACGTCCAGCCCCACAGCGGCTCACAGGCTAACATGGCGGCTTATTTCGCTTTGCTCGACTACGGGGATACCGTCATGGCTATGGACCTATCCCACGGCGGCCATCTTACCCACGGCTCTCCGGTTACCTTTTCCGGCCGTTCTTTTAAGTTTATTCCTTATCATGTTAACCGCGAGACCGAGCGTATCGACTTTCCGGAAGTGGAAAAACTGGCTAAGGAACATAAACCCAGGCTGATTCTCGCCGGGTACACCGCCTACCCCCGAACTATAGATTTTGAGAGATTCCGCCGTATCGCTGACTCCGTTGGAGCTAAGCTCATGGTGGATATGGCGCATATCGCCGGCCTGGTCGCCGCCGGCCTGCACCCCACCCCTATCCCCTATGCCGATGTTGTCACTACCACCACGCATAAGACCCTGCGGGGAACCAGCGGCGGCCTTATATTGTGCCGACCCGAACTGGCCAGGGCCATAGATTCCGCGGTTTTTCCGCAGACGCAGGGCAAGCCCCTCATGCACGTACTGGCCGCCAAGGCGGTAGCCCTCCACGAAGCTATGCAGCCGGATTTCGTCGATTACCAGAAAGCGATTCTGGATAATGCCCTTGCCCTGGCAACGGAGCTACAGAAACTGGGCATGCGCCTTATTTCCGGCGGCACCGATAACCATCTCATGCTGGTTGACCTGACTGATAAAGGAGTAACCGGGAATCAGGCCGAAAAAGCCCTGGATGCGGCAGGAATCGTTACTAACAAAAACGCCATTCCTTTCGATTCCCGGCCCCCGGCGGTAACCAGCGGCATCAGGCTGGGAACGCCGGCCGTAACCACCCGCGGCTTCGGCAGGGAAGAAATGAAGCATGTAGCGGCGTTGATTGTAAAAGTCATTTCAAATCCCGAAAGCCCCGAAGTACGCGATGCGGTGAGGGAAGAGGTCGGGAAGATGTGCCAGAGCTTCCCTGTACCCGGCATCGATGACTGAACCCGGCAGGAATGTGCTAGAATATTTAATAGAAGGCATTTTACGCTCCGGGTTAAGGTGAACAGTTATGAAAGATATTAATTCAAATATACTGGCAGCTATCGGGAATACGCCGATGGTGCATCTGGCTAAACTAAACGGTAATGCGGAAGTAAAGATTTTAGCCAAGCTGGAAGGCAATAATCCCGGCGGCTCCATCAAAGACCGCCCGGCCTATTACATGATAAAGATGGCGGAGGAATCCGGCACGCTGACCAGAGACAAAACGATAATCGAACCTACATCCGGGAATACGGGAATCGCCCTGGCGATGATTGGCGCTGCCAAGGGATATAAGGTGAAACTTTTCATGCCGGAATGTGTCAGCGTGGAGCGGCAGCTGGTACTTCAGGCTTACGGGGCGGAGGTCGTGCTGACGCATGCCAGGGAAGGCGTAGACGGGGCAATACGGATGGCCCATGAGGTATTAGAGGCGGAACCGGAGAAGTATTTCATGCCCAACCAGTTCGATAACGAGAACAATGTACGCGCCCACTACGAGACTACCGGCCCCGAAATATATGCTCAAACCAATGGGAAGATAGATGCGTTCGTTGCTTCCATGGGGACTACAGGAACCCTTACCGGCGTCGGCAGGTACTTAAAGGAAAAGAATCCGGATATAAAAATCGTCGGCGTGGAGCCCGCACTGGGGCATACTATCCAGGGGCTTAAGAATTTACAGGAAAGCGCCGTACCCGGCATTTATGACCCGGAAGCTTTCGATAATAAGATTACCGTAGATGACGGCGACGCCTTTGAAACAGCCAGACTGCTGGCGGTCAAGGAAGGTCTTTTCGTGGGCATGTCCAGCGGGGCGGCGGTGGCCGGGGCCTTGATTGTTGCCGGGCAGATGGACAAAGGCAATGTCGTTACCATTTTACCCGACCGCGGCGATAGATATTTAAGTACCACGCTTTTCCGGTCTATCTGTGCCAAGTGCCCGCCGTAGAACGAACCGGCTGCTTTATTATTCATACCTCTCCTCCATCTTGTTGTTATTCCCTCCCAATCGTCCACCGAGGCGTTCATAGCATATCTCCTATCATCGCCTCATATTGTTTCAGCATAATTCAGGTAGCTTAAATCTCACTTTTTCTGCCTGTATTTAAGCAATTATACATTCCGCTGGCTTGTCCAATAGTGCTATAATAGGAGTGCGGCTATTTGAATAATGAGAGGAGATAATTGCTCATGGAAGAATTGAAGGTATTCACCGGTAACGCCCATCCGGCTCTGGCTCAGGCGATAACCGAATATCTGGGCATACCTCTGGGTAACTGTGAGGTAATGCAGTTCAGCAACGAAAACACCTTTGTCCGTATTCTTGAAAATGTCCGTGAGCGGGACACCTTTGTCGTACAGCCCATTTCCTCCCCGGTCAATAATAATCTGGTGGAGCTGCTTATAATGCTTGATGCACTGAAAAGGGCTTCGGCGGGACGTATCACCGCAGTGATACCTTATTACGGCTACGGCCGCAGCGATAGAAAAGACCAGCCCCGGGTACCTATTTCCGCCAGGCTGGTAGCTGACCTGCTTACGGTATCCGGCGCTAACCGGGTGCTTACGGTTGACCTGCACGCCGCGCAGATTCAGGGATTCTTCAGCGTTCCGGTTGACGAGTTAACCGCAGTCTATCTCCTCAGCGATTATTATGCAGAAAAGGATTTTACCAACCTCGTGGTCGTAGCGGCTGATATCGGCGCTACCAAGCGGGCGCGGGATGTCGCTGCCAAGGTTAATGCCCCCCTGGCTATTATGGAAAAAAGACGTCTCGGCAATGATGATACGACCCAGACACTCAACGTTATCGGTGAGGTTGGAAATAAAAGGGCCCTAGTAGTCGATGATGAAATTGATACGGCCGGCTCTCTCATGGGAGTTATTGACACTCTGCTCGAACGCGGCGCCCGGGAAGTGTGTGCCTGCTGCACCCACCCCATCTTCTCCGGCCCAGCTATAGATAGAATAGCTTCCAGCCGGTTAAAAGAGGTAGTTGTGACCGATACCGTGCCGGTTAAAGATGGCAAGGTTAAAGATAAAGTGACTGTCTTGCCTATAGCGCCGCTGCTGGGCGAAGCGATTCGCCGTATTCACACCGGTCAGTCCGTTGGAGCAATGTTTGAATAAAGAAGATAAGCTGGTAGAAGTATATAAAGCGCGTAGCGATATGGAGGCTCAGGTTATCAAAAGCCTCTTGGCGAGCTATGGTATCCCGTGCTTCCTTAAATCTAACGCAGCTCCGTCGGTGCATATGTTTACGGTCGATGGCATGGCCGAAGTAAAAGTAATGGTTCTGGATTCCCTGGCCGAAAAAGCCAGGGACCTGATTGTGAGTGATAAGGATGCCTAATTTTTTCAGTGGAATGTTCGATTCTAATGAGAAAGAGCTGAAGCGACTCCAGCCAAAGGTTGACCGCATTAATGAGCTGGAGCCTGAATTCCAGAAATTGAGCGATGCCGAGCTGCGAGCAAAGACGGATGAGTTCAAGGAAAGACTCAAGGATGGCGATTCACTCGATGACCTGCTTCCCGAGGCCTTTGCCGCCGTCCGAGAGGCCGCGCGGCGTACGCTGGGCCAGCGCCACTATGACGTGCAGTTACTGGGCGGCGTAACCCTGCACCAGGGGAAAATCGCCGAGATGAGGACGGGTGAAGGCAAGACGCTGGTGGCCACCCTGCCCCTCTACCTGAACTCCCTGAGCGGAAAGGGTGTACACCTGGCCACGGTAAACGATTACCTGGCGCGCCGCGACCCGTACTGGATGGCCCCCATTTATCATGCTTTGGGAATGAGCGTCGCCAGTATTTATCCAATGCAGAACCCGGACGAGTATTCACCATCACGCATTTACGATACCGACTTCGATTCCGGGGACAGCCGCTGGAAGCATTTCCGGCCGGTAACAAGGGTGGAGGCCTACCGGGCAGATATAACTTATGGCACCAGCAGCGAGTTCGGGTTTGATTATTTACGCGACAACATGGTCAATGACCTCTCCCGTTGTGTCCAGCGTCCCTTGAACTATGCCATCGTCGACGAGGTTGATAATCTCCTAATCGATGAAGCCCGCACACCGCTCATTATCAGTGCCCCTGATACCGAGGCGGGACAGCTGTATCAGATGTTTGCTCAACTTGTAGGCCGGTTGAACCGGGACCAGGATTATGAAGTTAAGGAAAAAGAGAGAAGTGCCGAATTATCCGAGCCTGGCTGGGATAAAGTAGAGACGATGCTCAAGCGGGGGGGGCTATTAAAATCGGGTACCAGTCTTTATACCGAGCCGAGACTGATGCATCACCTGAGAAACGCCCTCAGTGCTAAAGAGTTCTATAAAAAGAACCAGCAATATGTTGTTGATCGGGACGGCGGACAGGCTGAGGTTGTTATCGTCGATGAGTTTACCGGAAGAAAGATGATTGGCCGGCGTTATTCCGAGGGACTGCATCAGGCCATTGAGGCCAAGGAACATATTAAAGTACAACACGAGTCTAAAACATACGCTACCGTAACCATACAGAACTATTTCCGCATGTATGAAAAACTGGGAGGAATGACCGGCACGGCGGCTACCGAGGCCGAGGAATTTTATAAAATCTACAAGCTGGAAGTAACCGAGATACCTACCAACAAACCGATGATCCGTGAAGACTTGCCCGACCAGATATACCTGAATGAACAAGGAAAATTCCGGGCGGTGGTGAACGAGATTAAACGACTCCATGAAGAGGGTGTCCCGGTGCTGGTGGGTACCGTGTCCATCGAGAAATCGGAGTACCTGAAGGACATGTTGAAACGGCAGGGAATTGCCTGCGAGGTGCTCAATGCCAAGGAGCATATCAAAGAAGGTGAAATCATCTCCAGGGCCGGCGAACCGGGGGCGGTCACCGTGGCCACCAACATGGCCGGACGCGGTGTAGATATTATTTTGGGCGGCAGCCCCAACGGCGACGGTGATAAAGGCTGGCAGGCTCAGCACGATAAAGTAATCGAACTCGGCGGACTGCATATTATCGGCACTGAGCGCCATGAAGCCCGCCGCATCGATAACCAGCTCCGGGGCAGGGCGGGGCGCCAGGGCGACCCCGGCTTATCGCGTTTTTACGTATCCCTGGAGGACGATATCGTGCGCCGCTTTGGCGGAGAGCGCGTCAAAGGTATCATGGACTGGGTGGGTATGGATGAGGATACGCCGATTGAGAACAAGCTGATTACCAATGCCATTACCGATGTGCAGAAACGCGTCGAAGGCTATCATTTCGACATGCGCAAACACCTGGTCGAGTACGACGACGTCGTTAATAAACATCGCGAGCTTATTTACGAAGAACGCCAGAAAATACTATCCGGCGCCGATCTCAAGTCCAATATACTTGAAATGGTTGAGGATGAAGTAAGGCAGATG
>CAYYVO010000085.1:0-427 GCA_964475175.1 uncultured Dehalococcoidaceae bacterium
CTTTATCTTTCCGTCCAGCGATATCTACGGAGGCCTTTCCAGCTGCTGGGACTATGGCCCTGTAGGCGTTAAGCTGAAACGAAACGTCAAGGAGGCCTGGTGGCGCACCAACGTCCAGGAACGTGACGACATGGTGGGACTGGATACCAGCATACTGATGAATCCCCGGGTATGGGAGGCCAGCGGTCACGTAACCCAGTTCTCCGACCCCCTGGTGGAATGTAAAAACTGTCACCAGAGATGGCGCTCCGATGATTTGGAGGAAAACAAGTGCCCCGCCTGCGGCGGTGAGTTAACCGACCCCCAGCTGTTCAACCTGATGTTCAAGACGTTCATGGGGCCTGTTGAGGATGCCGCCAGCATCGCCTACCTGCGCCCGGAGACGGCCCAGGGCATCTTCGTCAACTTCAAGAATGTCCTAAACTCA
>CAYYVO010000085.1:437-5601 GCA_964475175.1 uncultured Dehalococcoidaceae bacterium
ACTTTATCTTCCGCAGTCGCGAGTTCGAGCAGATGGAAATCGAGTATTTCGTGAAGCCGGGCACCGACGCTGAATGGTTCGATTACTGGGTGGAAGAACGCCTCAACTGGTATACCGGACTGGGCATAGATAAAGAAAACCTCCGTCTGCGCGAGCACGGCAAGGAGGAACTGGCGCACTATTCCCGCCGGTGCTTCGACATCGAGTATAATTTCCCGATGGGCTGGGCGGAGCTCGAAGGTATCGCCAACCGCACCGACTTCGACCTCAATCAGCATATGGAATACAGCGGCAAGAGCCTGACCTACCTCGATGAGGAGTCCAAGGAGCATATCGTCCCTTACGTTATCGAGCCGTCCGCGGGGGTTGACCGCTCGGTTCTGGCCGTCATGTGCGATGCCTATGACGAGGAGCCGGACAAGGACGAGATACGCGTACTTTTCCACTTCCACCCGGACCTCGCCCCGATAAAGGTCGCCGTGCTGCCGCTGAGCCGGAAGGAAAACCTGGCCAAGATCGCTAAAGACGTTTTTACCGACCTGCGCCCCTGCTTCGTGACACAGTACGATGTCACCCAGAGCATCGGCCGCCGCTACCGCCGCCAGGACGAACTGGGTACGCCTTACTGCGTTACCGTGGACTTTCAGTCACTCGAAGACAACATGGCCACTATCCGCGAGCGTGATACCATGAACCAGATACGCGTACCTATCGCCGTACTGGCCGCGACTCTCCAGAACAAACTCGCCGGCGAAGACCTCTTCGTCCTGCCGGAGGGCGGGCAGATATGGAAAGACGAAAACAGCGGGTAGAATGGCGTGAGATATAAAGCCGTCATATTTGACCTTTTCGGGACGCTGGTGGATATCTACTACCATTCGGATTACTATAGTGTGCTGAGAGAAATGATTTCTATTCTCAAGACCCCTCACGATGACTTCATGAGGCTATGGCGCAGCACCGCCGACCAGCGTGTCACCGGCTTTTTCCGAACCCTTGAAGAAAACCTCGAATATATCTGCCGCGAGCTTAATACGCAGGCTACCCCATCCCAGATAAAATTAGCGAGATGGGTCAGATTTGACTACGTAGCTCGTGCCCTGACCCCGCGTGAAGGCGCCATAGAAGTGCTTTCGTATCTAAAGTCGGATGGGCATAAAATAGGGCTTGTCAGCAATTGCTCGGCGGAACCGCCGGTAATATGGCAGCATACGTCTTTCGCTCCGTTCTTTGACGTGACTATTTTCTCCAGCGTGGCGGGCACCCAGAAACCAGACCAGCGTATTTACCATATGGCGGCTGAACAGCTACAGGTCAGTCCAATGGACTGCCTTTATATTGGAGATGGAGACAGCCATGAACTTACGGGTGCTGCCAGTGTGGGGATGCACCCTGTCCTTATTCGCGTGCCTGATGAGGATAGCGCTAGCGCTCTCCGGTCGGATCCTGAAATTGATGACTGTCCGTGCCCCAGGATTTCTTCGTTAAGGGAAGTCCTTGACATGGTAAAATAAGATTAACCATCGCATTCTCATTTCACGGAGCGAAAACCGGAATGGAACGTATGAAATATAAGGCGGTTATCTTCGACCTTTTCGGGACTCTGATTGAGAATTTATCGCTCCCGGAGTACCAGAGTGTTCTTGCAGAAATGGCTGCAATTCTCAACGCTCCCGCCGAGGATTTCTACCGTCTCTGGCTGGATACGTTCCTGCAACGAACCACCGGCGTTCACGGTACCCAGAGGGAAAGTATCGAATATATCTGCCGGGAGTTGAACATCGAGTTCACCGAGGCACAGGTGGCCCATGCCTTCAATGTGAGGCTGGACTATACCAGACGGGCGGTTGTACCGCGCGCCGGCGCCTTAGACGTACTAAAGCAACTGAAAGTAAAAGGATATCCAACCGCCCTCATCAGCGATTGCTCCGGTGAAATACCCCTTATCTGGAATGAAACACCTTTTGCACCGTTCTTTGACGTTACCGTTTTCTCCTGCAAAGCCGGTGTTAAAAAACCCGACCCGCGTATCTATAATTTAGCCACCGACCAGCTAAAGGTCAGGCCTGAGGACTGCCTCTATATAGGTGACGGCAGCAGCCAGGAACTGACCGGCGCCAGAAATGTTGGGATGCATCCGGTACTGATTCGTGTACCTGATGAGTCAGCGGATGCCCACTTCGTTGACCGTGAAAAAGCGTGGGACGGTGACGAGATTTCATCACTCTATGGAGTTCTCGACCTGGTAGATTAGTCAAAAGACTCAGCTTAACGTGCCGTTTGCAGTAAGCTCTACCAGAATCATTGCCAGCAGATTGTTCAGCGAGTGGATTAACATTGGACCCCACAGCGAGTTCGTCTTGAGGCGCACGATACCAAGTATTATAGCCAGTAAGAGTATTTGTCCCATGGAATAAATATCGTACTGGATGTGAAGCGAAGCAAAGACGACTGATGTTATGACTATTGCCCCGACTGCCCCGACCCGTGATTGACGTAGTCCCTCGAAGAGAAAACCCCGGAACAAAGCTTCCTCGAAAATCGGCCCCAGGATAACTATTGATATCCATAACAGTGCCGGCCAGACACTCGTCTCATATATCTCGAAGGTTATCTCCGGCTCCGGGCGGTCGAGTAAAATGCTTACAGTCACCGTTACCGCAATAAATCCTGCGGTTACGGCCAGTGCCACCAGAGCGCCCTTAACGCCGAACGGGCCTAAACACAGGTACTCCATAATACCGGCTTTTCTTTTCGCCTTGATAAAAAGCAGGATAAGGCCGACTCCCAGAACGGCCCCGATACTCACTGACAATGCCGTAATCAGTCCTAGGTATGAAGTCATTGCCTCTTCCGCGATAATGAATAACTCCTCATAATCCAGCATGCCGGGAGTCAAATCCAGCTCGGGTAAGGTTTTTACCAGTATGACAATAACCGATACCAACGATTGAATAATGAAAGAGATTACGAGGATGATGGCGCCGAATCCCGCCGTTGCCCAGAAGCCCCACACGCGTTTTTCTGGAATCGTTTCTTCGATTTCGGATATCTCGGAATCTATGGTCATAAGTTTGCCCCGGTATAGCGTCATGATATAGGAGTCACTTCCGGAAATCAAACTGCATTGATGTTATTTGGTACCTCAGGTTATAATTGAGTAGTGAAAATTATTCACTTTGCCGACCTTCATCTCGGTGTCGAGAACTACGGGAAAATCAACCCCTCGACAGGTCTTTCCTCGCGTCTTAGCGACTTTCTTTCTGCCCTCGATGAACTCGTCGACTATGCTCTGGGAAATAACGTTGACCTAGTTCTATTCTGCGGTGATGCCTACAAGACGCGCGAGCCTACTCAGACGCAGCAGCGCGAGTTTGCAAAACGCATCAATCAACTGGCCACGGGCAATATTCCAGTCTTCCTTCTCACCGGCAACCACGATATGCCGAATGCCAGCTGGCGGGCCACCGCCACCGAAATCTTCGATACCCTGGCGGTGGATAATGTATATGTCGCCAACCGCCCAAACCTTTATAAAATCCCTACCGCCGGCGGTGTTATCCAGGTTGTCTCCCTGCCTTGGTTAAGACGCAGCGCCATGCTGCGCCAAGAGGGTGTTAAAAATTTAGATCTTTCACAGGTCAACCAGAAGATGCAGGAAGTCTTGACCCAGGCCGTAAGCAGCCAAGCCGCCAAACTCGACCCCTCGCAGCCGGCTATACTGGCCGCCCATGTCTGGGTTACCGGGGCAAAGGTCGGCTCGGAGAGTATGATGTCTATCGGCCAGGAGCATTCGCTGCTACTGAGTAACATCGCCCTGCCGGTCTTCGACTACGTAGCCCTGGGACATATCCATAAGAGCCAGGTGCTCTACGAAAACCCGCCGGTTGTATATGCCGGCAGCCTGGAACGTGTCGATTTCGGGGAAGAAAACGACGAAAAAGGATTCTATGTAGTCGACATTGAGACTGATGCCGGTGGCAGCAAAAGGAATGTCTCTTTTGAGTTCCACCCCGTTAAAACCCGCCGCTTTCTCACTATAAGCGTTGCTCCTGAGACAGATGACCTCGACCCCACCGCTACCGTACTCGAAGCTATCTCCGCACAGGACGCCAATACAGCTGATGCCATCGTACGCTTGAACATCAAGATACCTTCACAGATAGCTGGGCAACTCCGCGACAACGAAATACGCGATGCCCTCAAGGATTCCCACTATCTTTCCGTCACCCGCGATATCCAGAGAGAGACTCGTCTGAGGCTCGGAGACCGCGCCGCCGAAGAGATAACCCCCCTTGATGCCTTGAAAATCTGGGTGGAATCACAAAATTTCCCCCAGGAAAGGCAAAAAACACTACTGGAATACGGGGAGAAACTCATAAAGGGAAAAGAGGATTAGAGCGCCTCAGGGCAATTTGGTTTCACCCGCCTTTTTATAGTTGCATGTCAGGCAAATGTATACAGTTAATGTATTGATATAGCGCAGTCCGGCTGTTATACTCAGTTTAATTATCGGGGGCAGGAGGCCAGTGTTATGAAATTGAGATATTTAGTTCCGGTATTACTGCTATCTGTTCTGTTGATAGTGCCGGCAACGGGTTGTCAGACTGATTATAATGCCATCGAAATTGTGCCGGATGGAGTCAGTCTTATAGCCAGCATACAGGTAAGTGAACTCATCGATGATCAGGATATCAGAGATGCGTTTGCTAAATATGAAAAAGAACCGGACCAGCCCCAGACGGTTGAAGAAGCCATTGATGAATTAGTTGAGGAGTCCGGCATTGATGTCAGCGATTTTTCCGAGGTAATACTATTCGGCGACGTGAGTGACACGGAACAGAGTGATTATATGGGTTTTATTGCCGAGGGAACATTCGACGAAAACCAGTTCGTTAATAATATTGAAGAGAATACGGGGGAAGAATTAACTGAGAGCGACTATAAAGGTTTTAAGCTGTATACCAATGATGATGAAGACTTCTCAATAGCTTTCTTAAACGATAAAATGCTGCTGGGCGGCAGCACCCGGGCTGTCAAGGACAGTATCGATGTTATTGAGGGTGTCCGGCAGCCTGTCAGCGGCCAGCTCCTGGATACCCATAATCGTTATGATGATACGCTTGTTTCGGTGGCTTTTGAGCTCCCTGAAGAAGCTAAGGAG
>CAYYVO010000085.1:5611-7680 GCA_964475175.1 uncultured Dehalococcoidaceae bacterium
CCGCTATGGATGATATGCCGATTTCCATGGATGCTTTTAGTGACATAGATGTTGTTGGCTTCGCACTCGGTAAAGAACCCCCCCTTTTTACGGTAACAATTGAATTTCATTCTCTCAGCACCGATTCTTTACAGGATATGTTTGACACAATAGACGGCATGATAAGTTTGTTTAGAGGAATGATAGAAGAACCCGATATGAAGGAATTACTGGGCGATATAGAAGTATCCATCTCGGAATCATGGATGACGATAACCTTTGATTTAGACCTGTCAGAAATCGATGAAATGATGGAAACTTTAGAGCTATAGCCGGGAACTCGATGCTTTTAATCGAATCCGTTTTGAAGTCTAAATACTACTTCCTTCACCGTGATAGTCGTCTTTGGCGTCATATATAAAGAATGCCGTAATTATCGCCACCACTGTAATCCCGACTGCCGCCCAGGTGAACATCGTATCAAAGCCGAACTTTTCCAGGAGATAACCGCCGGGTAGCACAAATATAGCACCCGTGTACTGCATGGTGGAGTAATAAACGCCGAAAATCTTGGAGCGGTGTTTAGCCGGTGCCTGGCTCATGATAAATACCTCGGTTACCGGCATGCGTAAGGCCATGATAAGACCCTGGAAAAAGAGCACGATGTAGAGGCTGGGGCCTAGCTCGACCAGTTTAAAGGCATAAATAGCTACCCCGGATAGAATACCCGTGGCAATAATCACCTTGATACTCCCGATTTTATCCGAGATATAACCACCGACGGGGCCCGCCCAGAGTCCCGAGGAAAATACAACTGACATCAGCCCGCCGGCTAACGCATTCGAAGCCCCCAGTTCGTCCGTCATATACAGGGTAAGGAATGGTATAATCGACATACCGATACCGCCCCCGAGCACCATCATCGTTAAAAAGGCTATCAGCCGCCGTTTGTATCCCGGCTGTGGAGGTCTCTCGTCAATTATCTGTTTTCTTACATTCTCGACATGGGCTTTACCACCATGACGCGATAGATAGAAATAGAAAACCAGCGCGAAAATAACCGTCGGCACTGCCAGGAAAATATAAGAATACCGCCACCCACTTTCTTCTCCGAATATACCGATTATGGCGGCGGCAACAATAGGCGCCACGAAAAATGCTGCATTACCCCCGACAAGGTGAAATCCGAGGGCGCGGCCGCGCTGCTGCGCTGAGACCGATGCCGAAATGAGCGGGGTCGCCGCCGGGTGGTAACCCCCCGATAACAGTCCCATCAGCATCAGGAAGACTATCAGCATAATAAAGTTCATAGAAATGCCTACCAATACACCGGCGACGGCTACCCCCAGCGTACCTATCATGATAAGGGGAATCGGCCCGAATCGGTCGGCAAACCAGCCGGCCGGCAACTGCCCGGTCGCACTGGAAAGAGCGAAAGCCATCGGTATAGTCGAAGCCTTCGTATACGTGTCAATTTTGAAATAGTCCCGCATACTGGGGAACAACGGCTGCTGAAGCGCCATCAGGAAATGATGGGCTGCATGCGCGAAAATGAAATACGGGAGCGAACTCCACAAGAATGAGCGTTTTTTAGGTTGTGATTCTGTAATTGCCGTGTCCTTTCAGGGTATCTTTTAGCTTCGACATCGGCGTATAGTATTATATAATTGATGTAATCACGAATTCTGTGGCATACCGCGTCAGGAAGCTGACCTAAGCAAGGTCAAAAATAATTATAAACGTTATAAAATCAAAATACAAATTACGGATTGTCAATGCATGAAGTATTGACAAAATTATTATGATATGTTACGATATATCGTTATAAGGGCTATGGAGGTAGGATTTTATGTTTAACAGGCATTTCTTCCAGTTCGAACGGCACCCGCGCCTGTTCGAAAAAGGTGATTTGAAATACGTCATCCTCAACCTTCTCAAAGACAAACCTAGCCATGGCTATGAGATAATACGCGCCATGGAGGAATCTTTTCACGGGTTTTACTCCCCCAGCGCCGGCAGCGTTTACCCTACCCTTCAGATGCTGGATGATATGGGCTATGTCAGTTCCTCTGAACACGACGGGAAAAAGG
>CAYYVO010000086.1:0-1868 GCA_964475175.1 uncultured Dehalococcoidaceae bacterium
CGGTAGAGTAGATGAGGCAGGCAGAGAAGCCAAACAGACTGCAGCTACCGGGTTTTTATCGGCAGACCGGCTTCGCAAGAAGGCCGAAGCAGCCGATGTAGCTGGCGACCAGGCTATGGAAGACGCCGCCAAAGCCCTGCACCGGTTAGTAAGTCGTGCGGAGGAACTGGCCAAAGCTGCCGAAGCCGCTTCTGCTGCAGCAACCAATGCCTCTGATGCAGCACGACAGGCATCTGAAGCGGCTATGAAGGCTGCCGGTGATGAATTTGCTACCAAGGCTGAGGAAGCCAAGAGAGCCGCCGAGGAGGCTGGTCTCAAGGCAGAAACGGCCGCTAGGGAAGCCAGGATGGCTGCTGAAGCCACAACCCATACTGTCAAGGAGGAGGTTGCCGCTAAAACCGAGGAAATCAAGAAGAGCGCCGAAGCTGTTACCGAAGCCGATGCTGTCCGCGCCGAGCGTATTGCCAAGCTGGCCCAGAAATCGGTAGAAGACACTATTAAGGAAGCCGTTAAAGCCGGTGAACTGGCCGATATGACTGCCGCTACCGCAAAGGAAATAGGTCAACAAACTATTAAAGAACCGTCAATCAGCGCTGCCGAAAAGGCGGATGAAGCCGGCGAGAAAGCCAAAGGCGCCGCCGCGGCCGCCTACCGCTCCTCGGACGAGCTTGAGAGAAAAGCCGATACCGCCGCTATGGCGGCAGAGGAAGCCATCGATGCTGCGTCCAGTCTATCAGGTTCTGTGTCCGAAAGAGTCAAGGCCGCCGGTGAGCAGGCCAAGGCTATTGCTACATCCGGCATGAAGACAGCCGAAGAAACCGGTCAGAAAGCCGCTGCAGCCGATACCGCCGGTGATGATGCCATTGATGCCGCTACCAAGGCATTAGAGGAGCTTGTACGCCGGGCGGAAGAGCTGGCCAGACAGGCCCGGGAAGCTGCTGAAGCCGCTTCAAGAGCATCAGCAGAAGCACGGCAGGCCGCCGATAAGGCCGGCGAAACATCCCTGAAGGCAGCCCGGCAGGCAGAAGAGGCTGCCAACGGGGCCAGGACTCTCGCCGCCGACGCAATTAAGAAAGCCGAAGAAATGGGCGCAAGAATAGAGAAGGCCCACGAGCAGACCGTAGCCGAGGTGAAAACCCTCTCCGCTATGGTAGACGAGGCCATGGCTATGGCCAGGGATGCTCTTGACAAGGTTAAGAGCTTATCCGAGAGGCTGCTGGGCAGATGGGAATTCGGGATAATCATCGTCGCTGCTGTTGCTGCCGCTGTGATGATAGGCGTGGGCATTGCTGCGTTCCTGATACCGTAGTGGAGGTGCTATGAAAATACTGTACAGTCTTTTAGCGCTCGGTGTAATAATGCTTGTCGTCGGAATCACTTTGATGGTAATTTAAGCGAACAAGCTGAAAAATAGATAACGCAAGAAGGCTATTTCTTAGAGAACAAAATCCGGGAAATAGCCTTCTTTATTTACAGTAAGAACAGAAAAATCAGTCGTCGAATTTCTATTCTATACCGGTGGAGGGCATTCCTTCTTCATCCCAGCCACTGTCGCTTCTCTCTTAATTAAAACACATTTTTGCTTGTTTTGCAAAAAAAGTTTTCCTCAATTCAGTCTCTCTCATCTGTATGATCCCAGCACCTTGTAAAGTATCAGGCAACTTGTGTGCCAAACTAGGATCTTGAATTAACTCCTTAGTGAATAGACAAATAGGATACGGAGAATACACGTCTCTCCCGCCAAGGGGTTGCAGCTTTTATTGATGTAGAAGACGACAAATTACTACTATCTCTATTCTATAAAAGGAGTTAGAGCTAACAACAAATGATCGATAAGGAGACAAAAGTTGCAATACGTCTACACGCGC
>CAYYVO010000086.1:1878-7628 GCA_964475175.1 uncultured Dehalococcoidaceae bacterium
CCGGTCAGCGGCGGGCTGGCGTGAACTTTATAGGGAAGGCTGTCATCCTTACGGCTGACACCCAGCTTGACGTTTATCAGGCGCGTCAGGTCATAGATATCATTGGACAGGCCCAGCAGCTGCTCCAGCGTAAGCTCGTTGCCGGTGACGTGTTTATAGAAATATTCATAATGGCCTTCGTTAAGCCCGAGCTCTATCCAGGGGAGACGGCAAACTCCCAGCATATCGAACAGCGGGCGGAGTGTCTGGTGATATATCACGGTCTTGACCCTCTCCTCGTCGGACCAACCCTGCCCTTCTTCCATCTCCCTGGCGATTGTCCAGGCGCGCGTATGGTGCGCGCCGATGTCCGATGTGGCGTATGCCAGCGCCATTGAGCTGCCGGCGCGGCTGTCGTAAGCGGATTGTTCCAGCCCTTTGACCTGCACAATGATTTTATCCATCTCCGGCCACTTTTCGATAATGCGGCGCGGCCCGTCCGCGATGATATCGCCGATTCCCTCTCTTCCGGCAATCTTCCGTATCAGGTTGAGGATACCATCATCATCACCCCAGGTAATATCTCTGCCATCGAGGTCGGCCAGGGAAATAACTCCCTTTTCATAGCCCTCGATGACGGCGCCGATAAGGTTGCCGGCAGAAATCGTATCCAGCCCCAGCTCGTCACAGAGCCGGTTCGCCGAGAGTATCGCGGCAAAATCATCTATACCTACGTTGGAGCCGAGCATGGCGCATGATTCGTATTCAGGTCCTTCCACCACCGTCCCGGCGTACTTTCCGTTCTTCACCAGGCAGATATTGCTGCAGCACATCGAGCAGGCCAAGCAGGCGCTGTCGCCGATTTTATAGTCGGCGACCATCGTCTCACCGTTAATCTGGTCATGCTTGGTAAAAACGCTATCCTTGAAGTTATAAGTCGGCAGGATGCCTTTCTCGTTAGCGTATTCGATAACGTTCATCAGGCCCTGCTCCTGCCACAACTTATAATATTTGTGTTCCCGCAGATAGCCATAGGCTTTTTTAGCCTCCGCCATCAGACCATCGACATTATAAACGGGTATATCCCGGTTCCCCCTGACGATAATGGCCTTGAGGTTCTTGGAGCCCATTATTGCCCCGAAACCCGTCCTACCGGCGTTACGACCCCAGTCCGTGTTAACGCAGGCAAACTTCACCAGATTCTCCCCCGCCGGACCGATAGTAGCGATATGCGCCTCTTCAGTATCCAGTCGCTCGCGGATAATCCCTTCAGCTTCCAATGAGCTTTTACCCTTCAGCTCCGGCATGGGGATTATTTTAGTCTGGCTGTTGTCAATAAATAATATCGAAAGTTCCGGTGCCTTGCCAGTAACCGACAGCACGTCTATACCCGCCTGACGTATCTCCGCGCCGAATCCCCCGCCGATAGATGAATCACCGTAGAGTCCGGTCGCGGGTGATATGGCAACGAACGAGTTCTTCCCGGACGATGGTAGATATACACCGGTCAGTGGGCCGGGCGCAATAACCATGAGGTTTTCCTCGCCCAGAGGGTTTACTTGAAAGTCATGTTTCCTGAGATTATCCCAGACCAGCTTGGCCCCGAAACCGCGCCCGCCGACATATCGTTCCAGGAAGGCATCGGAGAGCTTCAGATACTCGATAGTGCCCCGACTGAGGTCTACTGCCAGGTGCTTTTTGAAATATCCGCCCTTGATGCTCATAGCTCTTCCTTCCCGATTTCAGCGTAGCGGATAATCTTCTTCTCACCTTTCTCGTAAAACTCTATTTCCCGCATCTGCGTATAACTGAGGACATTATTGAGTCGCTTCGTCTCACCCAGGGCATATTCCGGTATCAGCCTTAAAGCTCCCAGCGGACAGTTTTTCACACATTCCGGCTCGCCGCCGCACATATCGCACTTGATAGGAAAGTCACAGTCCTCATGGGCGAAGATTGCCCCGAAGGGACAGGCCTCAACGCATTTAAAGCAGGAGATGCACTTTTCCCTGTCCAGTGTAACGATACCGTCTACCCGGCTCAAGGCATCGACAGGACAGACCTGGGCACATGCGGGCACCTTGCACTGGCTGCAGACGATTGGCATCCTCATCACCGGATGCGGGTAAGTATTAACTACCCTTATTGCCGCTTTCTTGGGGTTGTTGACCCCAAAATGCTTGATGGCACATACCAGTTCACATATCCGGCAATCGGAACACTGCTCGGGGATAACGGTGAGTTTTTTAGACATCTGGTGGGCCTCCTAAGGCTGCTGTATATATTATAGCACTTTCCGAGGCATTTTCCCTGTACGTAAGTACTATAATTATGTTAATTAAGTTGTTTACCGGGAAATGAACTCAATATTTACCCCAGTCCCAACCTGTTGTATAATCATACCGATAAAGCGGAACGGAGGCGGGATATATGGACCTTTCACAGGAAGAAAGAAGGAAAATCTACGAGGAAGAGAAGGCAAAGATAGAGCAGGAACGGCAGGAAATGCCGGGCGAGACCAGCGTAGGACTCCCACCTCATATAGCCGGCTGGCTGTGCTACCTGGGCGTCTGGATATCCGGCATTATTTTCTTTTTCGTGGAGCAGAAAAACCAGTGGATCCGCTTCCACGCCGCCCAATCAATCGTGGTCTTCGGTACGCTGGCCGTAGCCAGCGCTATCCTAGGGTGGATACCTTTCATCGGTCCAGCGTTTTCTATTATTTTCGGCATTACAGCGTTTATCCTCTGGATTTTCCTCCAGGTAAAGGCCTATAACGGCCAGCGCTACAAACTGGCCTGGGCCGGTGACATCGCCGAGATGATGATCGGTTATCCCATCACACACCCGGAATACCATAAGCCCGCCGAGGCCCCGGAGGAAGGAACGGAAAAGAAGGAAGACTCTGTAAAAAATTTGGACAAACAAATCCATAATAAGATAGAGGAGTTTTTTCAGAAGAAAAGAGGCGGCCGGATAACGGCATCGGCGTTCGGCATTGCCTGGAGTATAATCCTGCTAATATTCTTTAATTTTTTCCATCAATATGTGGCCTATTACAATGCCGAAACGACCAATGGTGTGGTTACCTGGACGAGGCAATCGTTCTTCACCAGCGATATTTCCCTGTGGCTGCCCATTCTCACGATAACCCTGATATTGTCTATAGTCTTGTATACGATTCTTATTATCTTCGATAAATACGTATTGCGTCAGATTCTGCGGTTTATCATCGATATTTTCGGGCTGATTACGGTTACTGCTCTACTGATTATTTTCCCGTTCGATTTCAGCATGATACCAAGCGCCACAGCGGCAGCGGGCACAGAGGTCGGTGTTACGGTGGTGCTGATATGCATCGCGGTCGGAATCGGAATCAGCCTAATCGTCAGGGTTATAAAGCTGCTCGTAAACCTCGTGAAGGGAACAGCAGACTACCACAAAGCAGCCTGATTTATCCTAATCAGACGGGACTTTTATTACGGGGCAAGCCGGTACCAGACCTCTTTCGGCAATATCCCGGACTATCTTTGTACCTGCCGGTGAAAGACCGAGACTTTCCAGTTCACCCAGGGCTTCGGGCGTGCCGAAGTTCCCGGCATATCCGTTCAGGCGGGCCGCCGCCGTAGAATCGATAACGTCCTCGAAGTCCGGATATATCGCCCTCAACTCATCCATCAGTTCCGGTATCTGCTGCAGGTAGTATTTCTGATGATAGTCTTCTGCGGAATAGAACGCAGCCGCGGGGACAATCTCCACATACGCTTTCTTACCCGTCTGTTTTTCCCATTCGGTCCTGGTCTCTTCGGCCAGCTGCTTTTGCTCCTCGTCGTGATAAAAGATTATGGACATATACTGTCGTGACCACGGAGTAACGGATGCGGCAGTATTAAGCCAGTACACATTGAGCAGGTCTTCATATGTAATTTTCGAGGGATCATAGGTTATATTTATCGATTCGCTATGGTCGCCGAGGCTGTAATATGTAGGATTCTCTCGTAAACCTCCGGCATAACCGACGCGCGTGTTCACCACTCCATCAATACTCCCGAACCGGGAGTCCGGGCCCCAGAATCAGCCCATGGCAAAGGTGGCCGTTTTCGTTGCGGCCGGTTTTGCCGCGTCTATGGGTGGTATTTTATAATCTTTAGCCATAATAACCTCCGGCGCTGCGCATGAACTCGTAAAAGACAGTATAAAAAAGCCCAGCACGGCTGATGTAACGATGCCCAGCATTGCTATCAATTTTTTCTTCATAATTCTCCGCTTCCATTGTATCTCTTTTCATCTTAGCTATATCCGGATAGAGGTGATATGACCTTTATCACGGGAAAGTATATTTAAGAACTGATTATCCGTATTGCTTTATGCGGACAGGCATGCACGCAGTCGCCGCAGGCACGGCAGGCCGACGGCTCTGGCATCGGGGGTAGATAAGGCGTTTCCTGCTTAAGAAGATTCGAAGGGCATACCTGCGCCGCAGCGCAAACACCTTTATCACATCTTTCGGGACGGCAGGCGCTGTAATCTACAAGTGCCATCTTCCGGGTCATGTGCATATCCACTCTACCTTATTATGAGAATATTTAAAGCCAACGGCTTCAACAACCGCCGCCTCAGGTGGGGAATCTCAGATTGCCGGAGCCCCCGTCTATGAACTTCCTGAAAAACGAAGAAAGAAGCTTGTTCGGCTTTTTCTCGCCGCACTTGGGGCAGACTACTTCATTATCGTTATCTTTTATCCCGCGGAAGGACTCGAATATCTCTCCACACCCACGGCACTTGTATTCATAAATAGGCATGATTTAATCCTCTTTTAAAATATATTTCTGTATATATCTTATCCTGTTCCCACTGCTGCCCGATGTGATTTTTGTCGCTTTTTAGTATTTGACATGAAACTCTGATATCCTATAAGCTTTTATTTGGTACTATCTCTATTCTTTCACTCAGCAATTATCTCAGGGAGGTAATAATGGATACGATTAAAGAAAAAGCCAGAGAAACCAGGGTTATCCGCAAAGCGGACGTTGTCGTCGTCGGCGGAGGCCCCGGCGGTATAGGTGCAGCAGTATCGGCGGCCAGGAACGGGGCCGATACGGTGCTTATCGAGAGATACGGATACCTCGGCGGCATGGGCACCGGCGGCCTGGTAACCATTATCCCGCAGCTGACCGACTACACCGGCAAACAGCAGATTGTCGGGATTACGCAGGAGTGGATTGACCGCCTTATTGCCCGTAATGCCGTGGATTATCCCAAGAAAGAGCACTGGGGCTCGATGGATAAAGAGCTCGTGAGGTACTATTTCCAGCGCAGCTTCTTCATGACAAGGCTGGACCGGGTGGTCTACGCCGCCATCATCGATGCTGAAATTTCCAAGTATATCCTCAATGAAATGGTGGAAGAGGCGGGTATCAAGGTCTACTGCCATGCCTGGGGCACCGAGCCTATCATGGAAGGGAATCACTGCAAGGGGGTTATCATCGAGAGCAAGTCCGGCCGCCAGGCTATCCTGGGTAAAGTCGTTATCGACGCTACTGGTGACGGTGACCTCTTCCCGTACGCCGGAATCGAGTTCGAAGAGGGCACGGCTGATTGCCAGAAATTTAGCCAGCTGTTCAGCGAAGCCTTCCCCGAGCGATGGAGGAAGGTTCGATTCCCGAACTCGGTCGGCATCGGCGTGAAGCCGGTCAGTCGCGAAGGCACGACTCGGTTGGTTAAGGCTGCAATTCAGTATGCGATCGACAACGAGCGAGATTCGGTAACGC
>CAYYVO010000087.1:0-3540 GCA_964475175.1 uncultured Dehalococcoidaceae bacterium
GGTTTGTCGGTGCGTCTTGTAGCGACTGCGTCCGAGGCGAGTACCACCGCGGCGGCGCCGTCGGAGAAAGGACAGCAGTCGTGCAGAGTAAGCGGCGTAGAAACAACAAAGCTGCCTAGTACCTTCTCCACACTCATGTTGGCATTCTTGCCGAAGAACTGTGCCTTGGGATTGATGCTGCCGTGTTTGTACGACTGTATGGATACCCTGGCCATCTGCTCCCTCAGTTTTTGGATTGGTATATTATAAGTATCCGCATAGAGATGCGTCAGCATGGCGAACACTGCCGGGAAAGTGATGCCTGATGGGTATTCGTAGCGGGCATCACTGAACATGGCGAAAGTCCTGGTCGCCAGACCGGTGCCCATGGTAGCCGCCCTCTCGACACCACCCGCCAGGACGATATCATAGAAACCCGAGGCTACCCAGATAAAGGCATCCCGTATCGCCATACTGGCCGAGGCGCAGGCGCCCTCATAGCGGTTGGCGGGCACGTTGAGGCAGCCGATATTCTCGGCGGCAAAAGCCTGCACCATTCCCTGTCCCTCGGCAAAATCACCGAGGACGTTACCGACGAACAGGGCTTTAATATCCCTGGGTTTAAGGTTAGATTCCGTAATGGCTTCCGTAGCGGCTTCGGCGAAAAGCTCGACCTCCGTTTTATCCTGCGGGCCGCTGAAATTCGTTTCACCGACACCGACTACAGCTACTTTTTTCATGCCTGACCTCCTCTTGAGGTGATGGAATTTTTCTGGGGAATAAAAACTATCGTTTGAAACCGATGCAAAGGATTTACTATATCAGATTACCGTTTTTCAGAGGGTGCTGTCAAACTGAAATACTCTTCAACGCAGGCGGGTTACGGCTATATAAATGCCAACAACTATACCGATAATATCGAAGATAATAGACAGTGGACTGGAGGGAATACTGCCCAGTGTAAGGATGTTGACTGCGTAAGCTATTAATACGGCAGCGCCGCCTGTTGCTGCTAACCACGTACCCCGCTTGCGGTTGACAGCCAGGCTGATAACCTCTCCTATAACATAGCCTATACCTGCGGCGAGTATCAGGCTGAAGATACCAAAGAAATATGATAACAGGAAATTATCTATCACTCCCCAGAGGAGTCCGGTAACAATTGCCATTCCCATCGCGGTACCGGCAGCACGGAGATAATACACGCCGGAAACACGGTAGGTGGGCATTTTATAAAGACGCGCGCAGTCCGGGCAGCGGGCGCCTACCGGGGTTTGCACCATGCATTTAGGGCATATCGGCTTTCCGCATTTGCCGCACCGTAAAGTTGTTTCAACCTCCGGGTGTTCGGCGCATCTCGTTATTTCCGGTCCGGTCATTATGGCTTTTCCTTTTTAGGGGTATGTTTTCGGTGGAGCCACATATTTTTGTCCGCTATATCGCGGTCGAAAAAGAGGCGGTTTATATATAATCGTCTTTTACTGATTGTGGCGGCCTCCATCGAGGGCTGCGCCATTAGTCTTTTAATAACGATAATCAGGAATATCACCAGAAACGCCATGATGACTGCCTCTTCCGCACCGAAAAGCCAGATGGTTAGCGGCAGCGAAGCGGCACCCAGGAGCACCGGCAGCGGTGAGCTGCGGATGATAATGGTGATAATTATTACGACGCCGGCAGCTATCACAGTCGGCCAGGGTGATATATCGTTTATAATCGGCAATATAATGGCTATACCCAGAAGGGTAGCGATACCCCTGCCGCCGTGGAATTTGAGGAAGACCGGCCAGTTATGCCCCACTATTACGGCCAGGCCGACCACCATCTGCTGACCTGCATCCAGGTCCAGGAGAGAGGCTATCCAGACCATCAGCATACCTTTTAAAAAGTCGAATATGCCTATTGCCAGGCCGAGTTTCCTGGAGGTCATCCGCCAGAGGTTGCCGCCTCCCACCTGCTGGGTGCCCTGTTTCCTGAGGTCGATACCTCGCGATTTGCCTGCCAGGTAGGACAAAGGAAAGGAACCGAAGAGATAACCGACGATTATCAAGATAATCCAGATAATCCAGGTGGCCATGAGTCTCCTTTAAAGTAAGATATTTCTTTATAATATCATAAATTCGCCAGCTTCAGCGTTTTCTCATCGGCTCTGGCGATAATCTGTTCCACCGCTTTCATCGGAACCTCCACACCACCTAGAATGACTTCGCTGCTGTCCCCGATACCGTGATAATCGGTGCCGCCGGTGGCAATCAGCCCGTATTTCTCTGCCATATTGAGCAACGTCTCGATTTCGTTGGGGGAATAATCTTTATAATATGCCTCGATGCCTATCAGCCCGACATTTTTCAGGCTGACAACCATCGCCTCCGGCTCTGTGACGGTATAGGGGTGTGCCAGCACGGGCAGCCCTTGAGACCTCACTATTAGCTGAACTGCTTCTTCGGGCGTCATCTTCTCGCGTTCAACGTAAGCCGGCTTGCCATGCCCGATATATTTGTCGAAAGCCTCTTCGAACGTTTCGATATAGCCCTTTTCAAGCATCGCCCGCGCAATATGGGGTCGACCGATAGAGCCGTCACCGGCCAGTTCCCGCACCCGCTGCCAGTCGATTTTCATGCCGAAGTCAGCCAGCCTGGAAACCATCCCCCGTGCCCTTCCCTGGCGGGAGTTGCGGAATCTCTCCAGCGCTGCTTCCAGCTCCCGGTTGGTGTAGTCGATGAAATAGCCGAGAACATGGGCTTCGCCACCGGGTAGGTCGGTGCTGATTTCAACGCCGGGGATTAATGTCAGCTGCGGGAAGTCTGCGGCTGCTTTCAGGGCGGCGTTAATCCCGTCCACGGTATCATGGTCGGTGAGTGCGATTACCTCCAGGCCAAGTTCTGCCGCCTTGCCCACTAATGCTTCGGGACTCAACCTCCCGTCTGAGGCTGTGGAATGAAGGTGCAGGTCTACAAGGCTCAACGCTCTTCCATCTCCCGGGAGATTCGTTCTATTCTTATAGCTTTCCCGCTGTTTTCGTCTACCTCGACCATTACCGCATTTAGTTCCGGTCTGCCTTTGCCGACCGATAAATGATGGGGCATCATGGTGAGAAAGCGCTGGATTACCGCATCGGCGTCATCGCCGATAACAGAATCGAGCGGGCCGGTCATACCGATATCGGTGACATAGGCAGTACCCCCGGAGAGTATCTGCGTATCTATAGTGCCGACGTGTGTATGGGTCCCCAGTACGGCGCTGACTCGCCCGTCCAGATAACGTCCCAAGGCGACCTTCTCCGAGGTTGCTTCGGCATGAAAGTCGACTACAATCACGGGCGGCCTGGGGTCGAGTTCTTCCAGCAGTTTATCCATGGCCCGGAAGGGACAATCGTAATTGGTCATGAACGTTCGGCCTATCAGGTTGACGACGAGCGTTTTTCCGGTTACCAGGTAACCGCGCCCGGGCACACCTTCGGGATAGTTGAGCGGACGCAGAATCGGCATATCGCCGTCGAGATAGGGGATAATTTCCTTCTGCGCCCAGATATGATTACCCGATGTAAGGACATCGATACCG
>CAYYVO010000087.1:3550-7602 GCA_964475175.1 uncultured Dehalococcoidaceae bacterium
GAGTTCCGTTGCCGTATTACAGGTCAGGCCAAAACCGCCGGCGGCATTCTCGCCGTTGGCGATTACCAGGTTTATCCTGTATTTTTTCCGCAGGTCACGCACGTACTTGGTGACGACCTGCCGTCCCGGTCGTCCGACGATATCTCCTATCACTAAGATTATCATCGTCTTTTACTTCGCGTAGTCTACAGCCCGCGTCTCCCGGATTACGGTAACCTTTATCTGGCCGGGGTAGTCCAGTGACTCCTCAACCTTTTTCACGATATCCCGCGCCAGTCTCATGGCCCCAAGGTCGTCGATAGACTCCGGTTTGACCAGGATGCGTACTTCGCGTCCGGCCTGGATGGCATAGGACTTTTCGACTCCCTGGAAGCTGTCGGCTATATCTTCAAGGGCTCTGAGTCGTTTCAGGTAGCTCTCCAGCGACTCCCGCCGTGCGCCGGGCCTGGCGCTGCTGATGGCGTCCGCCGCCGAGGCGATATAACCCCAGACGCTGGTATCGGCAGTTTCCAAATGATGTTCGGCGACGCCCTTGAGTACCTCGGGTGATTTTTCCCACTGCTTGACGAGATCGGCCCCGATAGCGGCATGGGTGCCTTCTACCTCGCGGTCGACGGCCTTTCCGATATCGTGAAGCAGCCCGACCTTTTTAGCCGTAGTTACGTTGGCCCCAATTTCCGAAGCAATCATGCCAGCCAGGTGGGCAACCTCGGTGCTGTGTTCCAGGGCATTCTGCCCGTAGCTGGTGCGGTACTTGAGCCGTCCCAGCAGCTTGATAAGCTCGGGATGCAGCTGTACTCCCATCTGCAAGGCTGCCTGCTCGCCGGCGTTCTGGATATCTGCATCCACTTCTTCCTTGGCCTTGATGGCCATTTCCTCGATGCGCGCCGGGTGTATGCGTCCGTCCAGTATAAGCCGGTTCAAGGCAACCCGGGCAATCTCGCGGCGTACGGGATCGAAGCTGGATATCGTTACCGCCTCCGGTGTATCGTCGATAATAAGGTCGACACCGGTGGCCTGCTCCAGAGCCCTGATGTTGCGGCCTTCCCGCCCGATAAGCCTCCCTTTCATCTCGTCGTTGGGGAGGGGTACCACCGAGACCGTGGTTTCCGCGACTATTTCCGAGGCACTGCGCTGTATGGCCAGCGCCAGTATCTCCTGTGCTTTCTCGTTCGATTCCTCTTTGAGCTTGGACTCCCACTGGTGCAAACGCCTTGAGGCTTCCTGCTGCATCTCGATTTCCATGGCATCGAGCAGGGTTTGCTTTGCTTCTGTGCTGGACATACCCGAGATTAGTTCAAGCTGACCTAACTGTTTGTCTTTGAGCTCTAGCAGTTGATTACGGGTTGATTCTATTTCCTTCTCTTTGTTGGTCAGGTTCCTGTCGCGCTGATCGACGCCCTCCAGCTTGCGTTCCAACGTTTCGCTTTTCTGGTTCAGACGGTTTTCCTGGCGCTGAAGCTCGGAGCGTCGCTCGCGGTATTCGTTTTCAGCCGAGCTCTTGATGCGCTTGGCTTCTTCCTGTGTTTCCTGCAGTACGTCCTTGGACTCGTTTCTCGCTTCGGCCACCATCCTGGCGGCTTTCCTTTCGGCGAGACGCAGCTGGCGGTTGAAGACAATCCGCCGGGTAAGGAAGGCGGCCATACCGCCGAATATCACGCCTATGACGAAGCCGAAGAAAATAGCTAGTAATGCTACGGTTATCGACATCTTTCACTTCCTTTCTTATTAATTTCCCCTGAGTTAACAGGCAGCCCGGTGACGGTTTGTACCGTCAGGTGACTTGTATAATAGTAACTAACCGGAACTACCCTCGTATTCTTTCCAAACTTTTTCCACGGTTTCCTTGATGACGTCGTAGCCGAAGCCCCTCCGACTAAGGTGTTCGCCCAAACGGCGGCGAAAGTCCTGGAAGTCGGTGGGGGACAGTCGCTGTGCCTTTTTTACGGCTGCCCTGTGGGCGCTGTCGCTGTCATCTACTTCACTGATTACCTGCTCTATAATATCGTTTTTAAGACCTTTCCTTTGTAGTTCCAGCCGGGTCATCCGCCGGCTGCGCGGGCTGAACGATTCCCGGTTGTCTTTCCAGAACCTGGCAAAAGCGACATCATCCACCAGGCCCTGCTCTTTGAGTCTGGCAAGTGCCTTATCGATGCAGTTGCCGTTGTACCCACCACGCTGAAGCCGCTGCTTGACTTCGGACTCGCTTCGCGGTCGGTAGGCGAGGTAACGGAAGGCTGAATTCAGGCATCTTTGATAAGAGTCGGCCTCGGCCAGTTCTTTAAGACGGTCGGCAACAAGCTCCTGCCCGATCCGCAGTTGCTCTTTCAGGGCTACTTCGGACAGCACGCTCAGGGCGAATTCGCCATCGAGAAAAACGTTTACACGCTTTTCCCGGCGGCTTTTACCTGCTGCCAGTTCGGTTATTTCACTCATTATCTGACAACCTTAAAATAAAATATAAAAGGCCGAAGCCTGCGCCTCAGCCTTGTTTACGCTGCCTGTCTATTCAGTTTACTTATTCTACAAACGCCCTTACTCTTCTTCGGGTGTTGCATAGTGGGTAGTGCCGGCTGAGGCTCTAATCCGCTCTTCGATTTCCTGAGCAAGCTCGGGATTTTCCTTTAAATATTTCTTGGAGGCTTCCCGGCCTTGCCCGAGGCGGATGTCACCATAGGAGAAAAAGGCACCGGCTTTACTGAGCAATCCCTGCTCAATACCCATATCAAGGAGATTGCCCTCTCTACTGATACCGTGGTCGAACATGATGTCAAACTCGGCGGTGCGGAAAGGTGGGGCAACCTTATTCTTCACTACCTTAACTCTAACACGACTGCCTATAGCATCATTACCCTGCTTGATGGTCTCGGCGCGCCGCAGTTCAATCCTGGTAGAGCTGTAAAACTTCAGCGCTCTGCCTCCGGTAGTCACCTCGGGATTACCGAAGACTATACCGACTTTTTCTCTGAGCTGATTTATGAATATAACTGCCGTACCGGATCTGCCGATGGCGGCCGCAAGCTTTCTCAGGGCCTGCGACATCAGGCGGGCCTGGAGGCCCATCTGGGGGTCTCCCATATCTCCCTCTATTTCAGCCCGGGGCACCAAAGCGGCGACGCTATCAATAATTATCGCATCTACAGCGCTACTTCTTACCAGCGCTTCGGTTATTTCCAGGGCCTGCTCGCCGGTGTCTGGCTGTGAGATAAGCAGGTCGTCAACATTAACGCCGCAATTGGCGGCATAAGAGGGGTCCATGGCATGCTCTGCATCGATATAGGCAACCGTACCTCCTCTTTTTTGAGCTTCGGCGATAATATGCTGGGCTAAGGTAGTTTTTCCGGATGACTCTGGCCCGAATATCTCGGTGATGCGTCCTCGCGGTATGCCCCCGATACCCAAAGCCAGGTCCAGGGCAAGCGAGCCGGTTGGAATGGCTTCAATCGTTGGCAGTGTGGTGGACTCGCCCATCTTCATGATGGAGCCCTTTCCGAACCGTTTTTCTATCTGTCCGATGGCCAATTCCAGTGCTTTTTCTTTCTCGGTGGTCATCTTTTCGCCTCACCCCGATAATAGCACAACTGTTTTACTAAAACAAGTAGTGAGTTACGTATTGTTAGCTAATCCCATAATGGCGGAAACATCTTAAAATCTTAACATTACGGCAGGGGAGTATCTTTACGGGTAGTATGGAAAGATAAACGATGATATTTATCTGGCGCATTTATCGGGGAAAAGAGAAAATGGTGGAATATTATATGTGGAAGGTTGTAGCAAACGAAGTTATACCGAGTATTTTTTAATCTATATTTCCTCCCATGTTTAGGCTTTTTGAACCGGATATAGTTGTTTTTCCGGTGTGGTTTGGTATTTTAACTTTTAACGGGAACGCCGCCTCCTTGTTTTTCAGTGGCCGACTTGTCGTTTCGTAAAGCCTCTTTGATGATGTCTTTTAACAGAAGGCCTACCAGAAGTGCGGCCGGAAGCACTATCATCAGGAACCAGCCGAATTTTTCCTTGGCCAAGTCAATTAGTTTTGCGCCCGTATCCAT
>CAYYVO010000088.1:0-778 GCA_964475175.1 uncultured Dehalococcoidaceae bacterium
CTCTTATCTTAGGTAATTTTTTATTCTTGAGTTTATTAGCTTTCAGGGCAGCGGCCAGGAGCTGGCTGATGTGCCGGGTTTTAATGATTTTGCTATCGGGTATGGTTTTGGTGTATCTCTTGGTGAAGAACTCCTGACAATGCGGGCTGATAAAAACGAAAGTCTTGTCCTGATAAGGTATCATTTTCTCCCAGTTTGCCATTATGATAGATTTCACCTGGTCCCAGAAACCGAGGTCGTAGAGAGTAGAACCGCAGCACCCCCTCTCCGAGAACTGTAACACCGGACGCCCGATTTTCTCCAGCAGCCTGGCAGTAGACTTGGCGATTTCTTTCTGGGCAGGGGTATGAATACACTCGTTGAAAATTACCGTACTTGCTTTATTATTGTTAACCTTGTCGGAAAACTCGAGGGTATTAGTATTCCCGTAGTCTCCTCTTTTCTGAATCTCGTCATATACCTGTTTTACATATCCTTCAGGGATGAGTCCCCGTCTGACGCACTCGTATCTGAGGAGGCGGATAATATCCCATGGGTCGGCATTAGGACTCTGGGAGCGGATGATACCGCAGTTGCTGTCGCAGGCCAGACAGCCGGTGCAGGAAAAAGCGAGGTCGGCCACGGACTGATTGAACTCGATATCTTTATTCAAAAGGGCGAGAATCAGGTAGAGCAGACCACCGGCGCTGTGGGTAAATCAGCGGTCACGATAGTAGATAGGGCACAAAGGTTTGTTATCCGGCCAGGCGCCGTAGGTGCAGTTGCCGCATTTGATACA
>CAYYVO010000088.1:788-7566 GCA_964475175.1 uncultured Dehalococcoidaceae bacterium
CAGAGAGTTGCAGCTCCTCTAACATCTTCCAGGGTGGTAGTCGTTTTCATTATTCGTCCTCCGGAAATATTCCCATGTCCCTGTTAAGGATATTATTGGGGTCCAGCGCTTTTTTAATCCTTTTCAGAACATCGTAAAAACCCCCCGTCTGGTCGATGCAGGCGAATTGTTTCTTATGCCGCATCGGGATAGCCCCGTAACGCTCCATGGCCACGGTAAACATCTCGTTGAACTTGGAACCGACCTTATCGATAAGCTCCTCGTCTCTGGGGTTGGGGAAAGCGAAGATTCGGAAGAAAATAGAACGCCCGAAATCGAACGGCTGTGAGTAGTAGCAGACCGGTGCTATACCGAGCTTGGCAAGCTCTTCCACCGCGTACTTTTCCATCTCCTTAACGTCCTTTGGCTCGGCGAACATAATCCAGACCATATATTTTCCCAGCCCGAAGAATGTGGGCTCTATCTGGTGGTAGTTGGCGTATAGTTGCGTCCAGCGGGCCATGGGAATGGGGATTAGGTCGTGGATTTCCTTTTCGGACAGCGTCTTGCCGTTATATTTCCTGGCTACTTTGTATAATACTCGCTCGGAGGCAACCATCATCTCCTCGTAGCCGGAAAGAAAAGAGGTAACGATGCAGTAGGGAACGCCTTCCGGCGGTTTCCGGGCGTCGGTCTTGAGCATATCGGGAATAACCGTTTCGGGATTGGAGGTATCCACGGCGAAGGTCTCATAGAGCTGCCAGTTCCAGATGATGCAGTGCTCGGGAATATTGTTGTTGATGATGTCTTTGATGAAATCGACGGCATCGGAAAATGAATCGAAGGCGGCGACATTCACACGGTTGGACTCGTTAATGGGATAAATCCTCAACGCCGCCTTGGTGATGATACCCATGGTGCCGTAGCCGCAGGTATACAGCCCGGCGATATCGGCGAAGGGACCGTACCTGAGGCTGCTGCCGGCATCCGGAAAGTGCGAGGAGCCGGTGCAGAACTCGGTGCCGTCCGGCAGGACTACCTCAAGGTCAATAATGGCATCCAGGTGGCGGTTGCACAGGCTGTTGGAAGGCCTGCCCAGGGCATTGCCCATCGCCGACGAAGACCCGGGCGCGGTTGGGATAAGGGCGCGGAAACCCTGCTCTCGCAGCGCTGCGGTAAGTTTATCGAAACTGCAGCCCGGCTCGACGACGGCATAGCCGGAATCGGTATTTATCTCAATGATTCTATCCATGCGGTGCATATCCAGGACGATGCCGCCCTTTGAGGCTATGCTGTAGCCGGCCATACTTACGCCGCCGGCCATGACCGTCACCGGGATGTTGTACTTGTTGGCAAGTCTCAGGGTGGCGATGACGTCGTCTTTGTTTTCTGGCAGGACGACGAAACCCGGTTTCCGATGGGGCACCGGGCTGGCATCGAACATATAGGTCACCAGGACAATGTCATCGTCTTTTACCTTGTCCGCCCCGATGGCTTGTCTTAACTCCTTGCAGAACGTTTTCTTATTTTTCGCGGAAATCTTGGTAGACGTAACCATATATCTCTCCTTATAATACGGAGTTAATGCATGTTCATATGAAACAGCATATAGGTACGCAACATGAAAGCATAAAGGAAATCCGTTTGCATCAGGATTCTAGCACGGACGGATGTTTATTTCAAATCAAAGGACGGGAATATTTACCCGGCCTAAATGGCATAAGAAATACAGTTTATAATCATAGTATCCGGGCTGCTACGGGATTAAGGCGTTGAAGGATATTACCTGTTCTCTCCTCAATAAGCCGGTCAATCAATTTGTCTGTCAGGATATAAAACATATCTTCCCGGACAGCTTTAAAGACTATTTCGGCGCACTGCGCGGGAGACAATACCGTCAGGCCGCTTTTTTCAATGTTTTTTAAAAGTGAAGGTTGCTCGCGTTTATGCGGGGCTCCGGGCGGATTTTGAAATTCCGCGGGGCGGTTCCTTTCGGCATTACCGAGGTCTGAACTGACGAAGGCCGGGCACAGGACACTCACGCCTACGGAAGCGTTCCTTCGTTTCAGCTGGAGATATAGTCCTTCGGAAAGTTTAATGACACCCGCTTTGGTCACGGCGTAAATAACCAGTTCCTGTTCGGTAATCAGACCTGCCATGGAAGAGGTATTTACGATATGGCATTCCGTATTTTGCTCAAGCATGATGGGCGTGAAAACGTTGATGCCGTAGATGACTCCCCAGAGATTGACCCCCATCACCCATTCCCAGTCGGACAGCGTGTTTTCCCACAGCGGCTTGCCTATGGCGTCGTCTGCCTGTACCCCCGCATTGTTGAAGAGTAGATGCACACCTCCGAAGGCAACCAGGGTCTTTTGGGCAAGGGCCTGGATGTCTTCGTATTTAGAGACATCCGTTTTTATCGCCATGACATCGGCGCCGCCGGCTTTCAACGCTTTTTCGGTCTCTTTTAGCGGGGCTTCTTCAACATCGGCGAGGACGACCTTCATACCTTCCTTAACACATCGTTCCGCCAGCCCTCGCCCGATACCGCTGGCAGCCCCGGTAACCACAGCGACTTTATCTTTAATTTCTTTCATTGCTCTCCTTCTGCTCGTGAATATTCAGGCCGGACGCGGCGGCGGCATCATCGGGGAAGAGCTTTCCATGACCACATCCAGCAGGGCGGCTCTCCCCTGCGCTATCTGGGCGAGTCCCCGCTTTATTGCTGCCTCGATATCTCCGGGGTCTTCCAGCTTCTCCCCGTAGGCGCCAAAAGCCTCGGCCACTTTAACGTAGTCGGGCGCGGGGGCGATATCCACACCATGATAGGTGTTTTGCCTGGCAGCCCAGCCCTCCGGATACATTATCCGGTAGCCGAATTTCATTGCCCCGTAGCCGCCGTTGTTGAGAATCATGATGAAAACAGGCAGTTGATATTCCTGGTAGAGTCCCAGCGCAGCCAGGGCGGGATTATAGTTAAAGGTCCCGTCGCCGACCATCAGGACGACGGGCCGGTCAGGATTAGCCAGCTTGACGCCGGCGGCTTCTCCCATGCCCACTCCCAGACCGCCGTAGGCGGATTTGATATAACAGCCGGGTTCCGCAATATACTGGTGCACAAAGCGGGTATGGGTCAAGGTCTCGTCAAGAACAATGGCGTCGGCGGGCAGGGCCTTGCGAGCCGTGTGACAGAACCACTTAACGGCAATAGGTTTATCATCTTTGCCTTCGAGGGCTTCTCTTTCCCATTTTTCCATCATTTTTTCATGTTTTGCCTGCCATTTTTCAAGTCTTTCCGGGTAAAGCGGCGGCGTTTGCTTTTTCCCAGAGATGTCTGCGTGAATAATGTCCACCAGAGAGGCCAGCGTCTTTTCGATATCGCCGGTGATGGATATGTCGGGCCGGTAGCCCCAGAAAGGCAGTCTTTCATGCCGGGGGTCTTCGTCCAGCATTATTATCCCGGCTTTTTCGCCGGGGCCGTCCGACGGCGGATACCAGGGCGTAAGACCGCCTACCACAAACACCGTATCTGCCTGCTTGAGCGCCTCCGATGGCTCGTTTCCCATATAGAGCGCGTTTTTCTTAGGGAAACTGGAGGTGTAGGGGAGGCGGGACTCGAAAACCGGGATACTAAGTAGTTCCGCCAGGTCGGTAAGCTTTGCCGCTGAATCGGCATGCTTTCCGGTGTGCTCGGTAATGATAATCGGATTCCGACTTTTTATAAGCTCCCCGGCTACTTTCTCCAGCTCGCTTATGCGTGGTTCTATTGCAATGGTCGCGGGATAGGGTCGGGCAATCTTCTCTTCTTCGTATGACCTCACCATTATTTCCGTGGGGACGGAGAGAAAAACCGGGCCGCGGGGGGCATTCATAGCTATCTGGCAGCCGCGAGTGACGGAATCTACCAGGCTGTCTTTCGATTTAATCGGGTTGCTCCATTTCACATATTCTTTAACCAGAGCGGGAGAGCCGCCGATATCGGATAGCAGACCGAGCCAGTGCCAGCCCTGCGCCCTGACCACGTCGTCGCCTCGGTGCTCGTAGGTCTCGCCGCTGAAAATAATCACGGGGACGCGGGCGGCGTAAGCGGTGCGCATTGCCAGCGCTCCGTTAATAGAGCCTACGCTGGCGTGGAGGAGAACAGCGGGCAGGCGGCCGGAAACCTCGGCATAGCCCATAGCCATACTGATTGCCAGTACTTCGTGACGGCAGTTGATGTATTTCAGGTCGTCTTTACCCTGCGCCTGTCGTTTGGCCAGTCCTTCCCAGACCGGCGTCCACTCCGTGCCCGGGGAGCAGAAGATATATTCCACTCCGCATGATTCCAGTATGTCCAGTAAGACTTCTCCTCCGGAAACGGTCATTATATACCTCTTTTAAATGATAATTTGATATCAGAGTCGGCTGCGGCTGTAGAAATCGGCAGGCTTGAGTCAACTATAACAAAGTACCCTGGCTGTAATCAATCGGTCGGCGGCATCCCCGGCATCCTGCCATCGACAAGAGGTACAACGCAAATCACTCGCATGATGTCTTTGCCAGTATTGAAAACGCCGTGCTTTTCGTCCGGCAGCACCATCATAGCATCGCCTTCCTGTAACGGTTTTTCGGTATTGCCTGTTTTCAGGACACCCTTGCCGGCCACCACGAACATCTCGTGTTCCCAGGGGTGGGCATGGTGAGGTGTAGCGCTCCCCGGCTGTATCTCGAAGAGACGCATAACGAAGTTCGGGGCGCCTTCGGCAGGCCCGGCAACTACGTGCATAACAACGCCCGGGGCAGCCTCTATGCCTCCGACCTGGCGATAGTTCTGTACTTTCATACTGCCTCCTTAACAAAGAATCCGGCTATTTCTAAATTATGGGAAAGGACAATGAGCATGTCAAGAAATTGACCGTTTTTCGGGCGTCTGATATGCTGTTATTAACATTTTTCATTTATCACAGGTATCTCTATTGGACGAATCAATATTGAAAATTGAAGAAGTGACCGACGGCTCTCTGGAAAACAATGTCGATATTATACAGCGTTCTTTCCAGACCGTTGCCGATGAGCTTGGACTCACTATCGAGAACTGCCTCGTGTATCCGGCTTTTACCACTCTGGAAAAGCTCGAAGAGCTCAGGACGAGGGGTGCAGTATTTTTTGGTTTGTACGTACACGGTCATCAGGAGGGTTTTGTAGCTGTAGAAAAAGAAAAGGACGGCAAATATTACATGAAAAGGCTGGCCGTTCTGCCGCAGTACCGTCACGGAGGTTTTGGGAAAGAACTGATTAACTTCGTCATCGACTACGTGAAGAAGACGGGCAGCACGACTCTTTCCATAGCAATTGTGAATGAACAGGACATCCTTAAGGACTGGTATAAAGAGATGGGTTTCAGAGAGATATCTATAAAGCAATTCGAGCATTTACCGTTTACCGTGTGTTTTATGGAAATGGATATCTGAGAGAGTAAAGGAGCACGGGAATGTTTGACTGGGATGTCGTTATCGTCGGTGGAGGGCCGGCGGGGCTTACGGCCGGACTTTATTTGAGCCGGGCCAACCGGAGAGTACTTCTGCTGGACAAGGACACGGTCGGCGGGTACATCAGGAACATCGAGTTGATAGAGAACTATCCCGGCTTTACCGATGGCATTGCCGGCGCGCAGCTGGCATCGGATATGGTGAGTCAGGCGCAAAAATACGGATTGCAGACCGAAACCGCCGAGGTAACGAGCCTTGAGATTTTCTCCGGCACGCGTTACGTTGCCTGCTCTAACGGCCAGGGATTTACCACCAACGTCGTCATTTTCGCCGGCGGCTCCAAGAATAAAAAGCTGGGCGTCCCCGGCGAGCAGGAACTGGCGGGCAAGGGAGTCTTTGAATGCGCTTTCTGCGATGGTGGGCATTACGCCGATAAAGTGGTAGCGGTGTGTGGCGGCGGTGACGCCGGTGTAACCGAAGCGCTTTACATGGCGAAAATCGCTGCTAAGGTCATACTCATCGAATTTATGCCGGAGCTTACCGCTACCGCCGTTCTTTGCGAAAGACTGAATTCCAATCCCAGTATAGAAGTCCGCTGCGGCATGAGCGTCGAAGCTATCACCGGTAACGAAAAAGTGGAGGCTATAGAGCTTGTCGATAATGCCGGAAAAAAAGAAAAGGTTAACGTGGACGGCGTTCTGGTACATATAGGCCTGGAGCCGAACACGGAATACCTGGACGGCATCGTGCCGCTGGATGATAACGGCCAGATAATCGTCAATGAGCGGATGGAGACGGAAGTCCCTTATGTCCTGGCGGCGGGTGACATCCGGAGCGGTTCTCCCCAGCAGGTGGTGGCGGCGGTGGGGGATGGCGCTATCGCCGCCATCACGGCCCAGCGACTGTTGCAGGAAACGGATTAATAAAGTTGGGTAGGGAGGTTTTCTCCCCGCCCCACGATAGTATAGCTTTTATTCTTTCTTATCTTTTCCCACCCTGCCGCCCTCGCGGCAACTATTACTAAACGGGCATTGGTTATCCGCACCCCCAAAGGTGTGGTAGCCCGCGAAGAGGAGCACGGCCCCTCTTTTTTATCTCCCCCTCTCCTTGATAGGATAGGGGGTCAGGGGGTGAGGTAGACAATATAGATACTTGTTCACTTGCGGTCAGCAATAATAGATGCCGGGTAAATAAACGTCCTCCAGCTAAAAAAACTGGATTCCCGCTTTCGCGGGAATGACAATAAGCTAATCTGCTTAAACCGCCACCCGCTCCAGTTTCTTTACTTTCACCGCGGCCACCTTGAACTCCGGTATCTTGGAGACGTG
>CAYYVO010000089.1:0-1573 GCA_964475175.1 uncultured Dehalococcoidaceae bacterium
AGAAAGAGCAGGTGGTAAATGCAGTCGATAAAACCATTTCAGAGTTTGGCGGAATCGATATTCTGGTAAATAATGCCGGTATACCTGTCCTCAAGCCCGTTGCTTTTGTACCCGGGATGAAGCTCGATGGGTGGCAGGCCGCGGATAGCTGGGACACGCCAATCACCGAGGAAGAATGGCATCTTGTTTTAAATACTAATTTAACCAGTGCCTTTCTCTTCGCCCAGGCCGTGGGCCCGCATATGCTGGGGCGGAAGAAGGGGAAAATCATCAACATCAGTTCGAATAGTGCTGAGTTAGCCCCTCCGTATTTTTCGGCGTATTGTGTCAGCAAAGCCGGACTGAGTATGTTTACCCGGTGCCTGGCTACGGAGTGGGCTCCTTATAATATATGCGTCAATGCAGTCGGTCCCGGTAGCGTTCACACGGAATTAAGCGCGCCCGTGCTCGATGACCCCGAGAGAAAGAAGTCGATACTGGAAAGGGTTCCTCTGGGTCGATTAGGAGAAATACGGGAAATCGGACTGCTGGTGGTCTATCTGGCTTCGGAGGCATCCAACTGGGTTACGGGGCAGACTTACTATATAGATGGCGGTCAATTATCCCGTGGTAATGGGTTTTAGACACTCATTTTGTTGGGAAGCTGAGTAACGGGTAGAAAAACTTGTCCGAAATAACTTAAACGATATTTCCCTGCAAGGAGGCAAAAATTTTGATTTCAGAGCAAGAACTTGCCAGGTTATCATATCCGGAGGCGCCCAAGATTGTCACGAAGATTCCCGGTCCCAAGAGTTTGAAAATACTGGAAGCCGTTCCCAAATATGAATCGCTGACCCGACCCGGCGGCGCGGCTCCGCCCGTTTTTGACGAGGGTATGGGAGCCGCGGTAAAGGACCCCGACGGTAATATATTCATCGATATGTCCGCCGGGGTAGCGGTGAATTCCGTAGGACGCAGGCATCCCAGGGTAGTCAAGGCCATGGAAGGGCAGCTGGGTAAGCTGATGCATGCCGCCGAAGCGGTAAATACCCGTCGTACGGAATTAGCCATGAAGATGTCCGATATCATGCCCAGGGGTTTGCGGGGCAATTGCGTCAGCTACTTCACCCAGAGCGGCAGCGGGGCGGTGGAAACGGCCATAAAGTTCGCCCGTTATCTGACGGGCAGGTCGCAGATTGTAGCCTTTCATGGCGCTTATCACGGCGTATGGTGCGGCTCCGGGGCTCTAACCACGGGAGATAACTACCGCCACGGTTTCGGTCCCCTTATGCCCTATGTAATCCACGTGCCTTACGCCTATTGCTACCGCTGTTGTTTCGGCTTGGAGTATCCGGGCTGCGACCTCCAGTGCGCTAAATATGTAGATTATGTGTTGAATACCCCTTATACTGCGGCTGATGACGTCGCTGCGCTCATCGTAGAGCCGCTACAGGGGGAAGGCGGCTACCTGGCGCCGCCGCCGGGCTACATGGAGATATTGAAAAAGGCCTGCGAGAAAAAAGGAGCCTTATTCATTGCCGATGAAGTCCAGGCGGGGGCGGGACGCAGCGGCAAGATGTGGTCAATCGAGTAC
>CAYYVO010000089.1:1583-7553 GCA_964475175.1 uncultured Dehalococcoidaceae bacterium
TGCTTATATGGGGCAAGGGACTGGGTGGAGACCTCCCCATGGCCGGCCTTACCTTTAGGGCTGATTTCGCCGATAAACTGGAACCGGCTTCCCAGCCGGGTACCTTCGCCGGGAACGCCCTTTCCGCCGCTGTCTGCATGACGAATATCGATATCCTGACCGATAAGAATTACGACCTGATGGGAAGGGCTGCCAAGCTGGGTGACGAAACACAGGCCAGGCTTAAAGAAGAATCACAGAAAATCAATATTGTCGGGGATGTCCACGGTCGGGGTCTGTTCATCGGAATAGAGCTGGTGAAGAATAAAGAGACCAGGGAACCCATCGCAGCCGAGACCATGGGGGATATTTTATCCGGACTTCTTAACCGGGGTGTAATCGCTGTCCCCTGCGGCCGCTACCACAACGTGATACGCTTCATGCCGCCCCTGACCATAACTAAAGAATACCTGGAAAAAGCGGTTGATATTGTCCTGGATGTATGTAGTAAACATCAATAATATTTACCGATATTGTTCCGGAAAGGCATAGGTTAGATTGATGGAAAGTAAATACGGGAAATACTTTATCTCCGAACCCAGGGTGGAAAACGTTGCCTACCACCCGGTTAAAAGCGTCAAAGGGGCAACCTTCCCCGACGAAATTTATCTCGACGGTGACATCATAAAAGGCTCGCCGGCTGTGGTGGATATCGGTTGGTGTTTTCAGGTACCAGAGCCGGACCCTGTCGAATGGACGCATACCCATGATTTCGACGAGGTCCTCTGTTTTATCGGGACTGACCCGGAACACCCACGGGAGCTGGGCGCGGAGATTGAATTTCACATCGGGGACGAAAAACACACTTTCAGTAAGACAACCACGATATTCGTTCCGAAAGGTGTGCCGCATTGCCCTTTCATGCATAACCGTGTCGATAAGCCCTTCCTGCTGGTGGTATTCGCTCTGGCCGATAAATATCCTTCGGCCGAAGACGATGCCGTCGAGAACCCGGGGCAATACAAATAAGAAATCGAGATGGAGGGACCCCGTGAGTGTAGAAAATAACAAGAAGGTCGCCGTTGCCGATGTCCTCCGTATCGGACCGGAAACCCTGGAGGAAAAACTGGCCTGTTATACCGGTGATGCCGTGGTGTGGGACCCGGTTATGAAGGTCGCCGGGTATGCCGAAACCAACACGGCCTCCGGTTTTAATGAGGTGAAGGAGTTATTTACTTGGCTGGCTAACCTGCCGCCGGTGAGAGCCGAAGTCCAGAGCGTCTTCGGGGAAGATGACCGGGTTGCCGTCGAGTGGCTGCTCCGGGGAGGCGGGGGTGAACAATCGTTCGAGATACCCTGCGTCAATATCTACGAATTCAAAGACGGCAAAATTAAGGGCGTCCGGATGCACTTCGACTCGGCCTATTTTGCAGAAATAACTAAAGGATAATAAACAGTACGATGGCTGATTTAGTATTTATCAATGGTAAGATTGTTACGGTTGACGGCAGTTTCTCTATCGCCCAGGCGGTAGCAGTCGTGGGTGACAGGATTATCGCCGTCGGGTCGGATGATGATGTTAAAACATATATCGATTCTAAAACGGAGGTTATCGACCTGAAGGGCAGGACGATGCTGCCGGGTATAAATGATGCTCATATTCATGCCTCCCTCTATGGCGGCACGAGGCCTCCTTTAACACTTGATGTCGGATATCCCGCAGTGAAGTCGATTAATGACATCGTAAAAGCCGTTGCAGAGAAGGCGAAAGCGGCGAAGCCCGGCGAATGGATTCGGGGCATGGGCTGGGACGAAGGCTATCTGGAAGAATGCGTTAAAGACCCGTCGCGTTACCCCAAGCGCCGCGACCTTGACACGGTCTCCCCGGATAACCCGGTGATACTCGGTCACTACACCCAGCACGAAGTGTGGGTGAACAGCCGGGCAATGGAAGTAGCCGGGATTACTCGGGACACACCGACCCCGGAGGGCGGAGTGATTGCCAAAAACTCGGCTGACGGAGAGCTAACAGGTATCTTCAGCGAGTTTCCGGCACAGGCCCTCGTGATGAAGGCGGTCCCACTCTGGAAGAAAGAGGAAAAACGACGTGGAATCCAGGTTATGATGCGGGATTTGAATTCGCTGGGTATAACCAGCATCACCGAAGGTGCCCTTGGCTCCGGAGGCGACAAGTTCCAGGGCGGTCTGTTTGGGTCCGAGTGTATCGGGATTTATAACGACCTGCTTAATGAAGGCAATCTGACGTTGAGGGTAGGCTGGCTGTACCTCTTTGGCGAATACGGCGCCTGTACTTTTGAGGATTTCCGGGAGGTCATTCCGCAGCTGGGCATTCATTCCGGTTTCGGTAACGAATGGCTGCGTCTGGCAGGAGTCAAGATATTCGCCGACGGCACCCCTATGACCAAGACTGCCTGGATGTATGATGAATATCCAGGTGGCGGTGGCAGCGGCAGTCTGGTTATTCCCGGCAGCAGCGATGAAGAACGCCGCAGCGAGTTGATAAAGATGATTTGCTTTGCCCACAAGTACGGTTTGCAGGTGGGGGTTCATGCTATCGGTGGCCGGGCGATTGAAGCGACTATCGATGGTTTCCTCCAGGCCGAGAGGGAGGAACCGAAAGGCCTCCGTCATTATGTGCTGCATGCCGACTTTATTTCAGATGAGTATATCAAGCTCGCCGGCCAGCATAGCTTTGGACTCGGCGTTCAGCCAATCTTAAAATGGACCTTCTCCGATTCCATGGATAAGCTGGTGGGGATTGAGCTTTCCACGCGGCAGTTCCCGCTACGTACAATGCTCGATGCCGGAGTGCACCTGCCAGCCGGATCTGATGCACCGGTAGTGTACCCGAGCTGGCAGGCGGGAATCCAGGCGGCGGTGCTCCGGGAGTCCAAGGCAACCGGTACTGTCAGAGGCCCGGACCAGCGTATTACCGTAGAAGAAGCCATCCGTATGTTCACTATCGAGGGTGCCTGGCAGGAACATATGGAAAATATAAAGGGCTCTATTGAGGCAGGTAAGCTGGCGGATCTTTGCATTGTAGACCGGGACATACTGAGTATCCAACCCCACGAGATAAAGGATATAAAAACCGTAATGACCGTAGTTGGCGGTAATATCGTTTACGATGCCGGAGAAATTAAATAAATAACAAGAGTACGATTAGGAAAGGATGCAACCATTAAAAAATCTCGACTTCACTCGATTTTTCAAGGATTTCTTCCCGTTTATGTAATGGCGCATTTTGTCCATCACATATTGATAGCACTGCCGGCTCCGCTTCTGCCGCTTATCCGTAATGAATTTAACCTGAGCTATACGAAGGCAGCACTAATTCAGTCGTCGTTCTCCTGGACGTATGGAACTGCACAAATACCAGCCGGTTTTCTCGCAGACCGTATCGGGCCACGTATCCTGTTGATTATCGGCATATGCGGTGTAGCGGTAGGGGGAATACTTATAGGACTGTCCACGACCTACGTTATGATGCTGGCTTTCCTGGTGGTGATGGGTATTTTAGGAGGCGGGTATCATCCTGCTGCAGCACCGATGGTTTCGGCGGCGGCTGGTGATAATCGCGGCCGGGCCTTAGGTTTTCATGAGGTAGGTGCCAGTGCGAGCTTTCTGGTAACACCGCTTATCGCGACCACTATAGCTTCCGTATATGGGTGGCGTAGTCCTTTTATTATTCTAGCTATACCCATATTACTATTTGGGTTTTTCATGATTAAATTCACCCGTCAACCAAAGAAAGCAGGAGAAACTCGCAGTGAAGTTGATTACTACCCGAAAGCCACGCCAATGCCTAAGGTTAAGGTACGCCGCCTGGTGGCATTTCTTTTACTCAGTGTCTTAACGGGTGGAATTGTCAGTTCTGTGTTTGCATTTATCACACTTTATGCCGTCGATAATTTCGGCGCCAGTGTAACAAGCGCTGCGTCATTCCTCGTAATAATGAATTCGGCCGGTATCTGGATAAGCCCACTGGCGGGTTACCTTTCTGACCGGGTGGGACGGGTCCCCCTGGTAGTATCCTCCTGCCTGGCAAGTGCCATCGCCGTTTACATGCTAAATTGGGCTCCTTATTACTGGGGTATTGCTGTGCTGGTTTTTATACACGGCATGGCGATGTATACACGGATGCCGGTGTCCGAAGCATATATCATCGGGCAGACAACAGAACGTAACCGTTCCTTGGTCTATGGAATATATTATTTTTCTATGACCGAGAGCAGTGCCCTGCTAGCGCCGTTAATGGGCTACTTAATGGATAATCACGGTTTCAATTTCTGCTTTACCTGGGCCAGTATAGCGGTGGTTGTGGTAACATTGATACTTGCGCCTCTAGTGAAAGAAGGCAGGGACCGAGGGCATTATGGATAATCGTCAATAACAAAATATCAGAAAAATTATGATTGGAGGTTTAAGTTATGACCAAGTTCGATGGTGGGGAGATACGACCGCTGAGCATCGATTTGTCGATTCTCAACAAGCTGAAATTGGAAAGTCAACCCGTAGGCATCAAATTCATGTACAATAAACCGCAAGGCGTACGAAGGCTGGATAAAAACCTTGCTTTCTGCCTGATGCCGGAAGAAGCCCAGAATTCAGGGGCCTTTTATGTTGATGAGACACATTTTGAATGTGCGGGGCCGCTTTGCCTGGGTATTGCGAATGATGACCCGTTCAGCGTGTCCGGACAAATTGGTTCTAAACTGGGACTGGATATTTTTCAGGAAGCACGCGCTAACCGACATATCTATGAGGTGCTTCCCACTTTGAGAAAGGGAAGCTGTAATTATCTTGTCTTCGCGCCGTTGAGCGAGATGGATTATGACCCTGATGTCCTGATTATTACGGGCACCGCCAGGCAGGCCGAAATTGTACTGCGTTCTTATTCTTATTCAACCGGTGAAATGTATGTCAGTAAGACTACACCGGTTATCGGCTGTGCGTGGACGTTCGTATATCCGTACATTTCAGGCCAGCTGAATTATGTCGTTGAAGGAGTATGTTTCGGCCATATCGCACGCCAGGTGTCAACGATGGGATACGTTACCGCATCTATACCGTTTACTTTACTGAGAAACATGATAGAAAACCTGAAGGAGATGACCTGGGAGCTTCCCGCCTATACGGATGGACGGGACGGCTATAACAAGCGCTTTAAGGACGTTACCAGCGGCAGGTTGCTGTCGGGAAGAGATGAATAAGTAATATCGGCGGGTTTAAAAAAACTCGCCAAACTCGCCCTTAGTCCTGCTTTGCCATCATATAGGCGATACCTTTTAGACTTTGTATAATACGCGGATATCTGGCATCGTCTCCCAAATTTCACGTATGCACATCGGGCGTGAAAGAACAAGGTAAAAACGAAACTTTTTCGGATTCTATTTCGTGTCTTTCTTAAGCCTCTGGAGCGCTTGTACGATGCTATCGAAACAGGCAAGTTAAATCTGGATGATATAGTCATTAGAATCCGCGAGTTGCGAAGTCGTCAGGACCAAGTTCAGGCCAGGAGAATAGAGATTGAAAACCATATGTCCGACAGGAAAGTTGAGTTGGCAGATATGGAAACAATAACCGGTTATGTTGATCATTTGCATGACTTGCTGAAGGAAGGATCGCTGGCGGAAAGAAGGGCTTTTATTAGAAGCTTCGTCAAAGAAATCAGAGTGACTGGCAATGAAGCCGTCCTGACTTATTCAATGCCTATCCACCTGAAAAGATGGATACTGAAAAGGTAGTAGTTCCACCTACCGTACAGTATGGTGGACCTTTTTTCGAGTACTAATAAAACATGCAGGAGTGTTTTTAAGATTGGCTTAACAATTTAAGCTTATGTGCAGTCTTGGGCAATCCGCCCGCCTGCTCCTGAGGTTAGAATACCGGTAACTCTAACTCTATAAGTGGTATCCTTTTTGGGGGCAGGTCATTCCATATCGTAGCCTGTTGGTCACGAAGAACCCG
>CAYYVO010000090.1:0-7465 GCA_964475175.1 uncultured Dehalococcoidaceae bacterium
CATCTAAACACCGGGCGAGTATGTCTTCTATCCTTTTCAACTCGGGTCCTTCTCTTTTTCCAGTATGTGCCGTAGTCTGGCGAGTGCGCGGTGCTGGGAAACCCTGATTGCTCCCTCGCTTTTACCGAGTGAAGCAGCGATATCCGGATACGGGAAACCCTCGATAAAGCGCATCAATATTATTTGCTGCTGGTCACCGGGCAGCTTGAGAATAGCCCGGCGCACTCGCTTCTGGTCGAACTCAATCTCCAGAGCCTTTTCCGGGGTGGGCGATGAATCTGCCACCCAGTAATCATCATCGAGATATGTATCATCCTTTTTCCTGCGGTAAGAGTCTACAATAAGGTTGTGACTGATGGTCATTAGCCAGGCCAGAAACGGGCTGCCGGTCTTTTTATATCTTCCTATGGCCTTCCATGCCCGGAGGAATACCTCCTGGGTTAAGTCCTCGGCGTCGGCGATGCAGCTCACGCGATAATAGATGTGCCTGTATACCCGGTCAACGTGCATATCGTAGAGTCTCCCGAAGGCTTCGGCTTCACCTTTCTTTGCTCTCTGGATTAGCAGGTCTATTTCAGCCACTATTCCGAATTTTCTCTTTTCCCTATATTTTTTAACGCAGGCAGTACCATTTTGTTACAACTCTGGTACTGGAAGTTTTTCCTCTTCTTCATATGGTAAACGATTCGACTTTATTAAAACAGTAAATATAATATATATATTTGTGTCGGGATTGGACTCTCAGCCTGAAACTACAGGGCATGCCAATCCCGACATTATTGCAGAAAGAGGATATATTGAATTTCCCCAGGGGTTTATTCTTCGTTGTTTAAAATTTCTGAGGTGAGCCACATCTCCGCCGATGCTCCATTTAGTAAATCGATATCCCCGGCGTCTATTCCTTTAAGCAGTATATCCATAGCGTCACCTAAATACGTTACGGCCTCCAGATATATGGCATGATCACCGGCCATGGATTCCGGCGGTACCAGCTGTCCGGCCTCTTCGCAGAGTGTCATGATATCGGACATTGTCAGAGATACTTCTGAAATCCAGTCATCATCCTCGAAATTCGGGTTGAAGAGAAGTCCGTCCAGAGTGTAGAAAGCGTTGTTAAACTCCCGGGTTATCACGGTAAGTGATTCCCGGCAGTCTATTTCATCCTCATCCGGAGAGGGAGAACTTTCGGGTGGTTCATCCAGGACAGCGGGTGCATCCGTTACCTGTGCATCGCTGGAATTACATGCCGTCAGCCCCGTGCACATTGTTGATGCCAGCAGGATAATTACGGCCCATATCAGTATTCTCTGTTTCATTTAATACTCCTGAACATATTTGTCTACCTGTTATTAACGCAGTAAAGACTGATTTGTTACAGGAGGTAAAAAGTTAGCGACTTAATTTTCCATAAAAAAACAAGCCTCTGAAAGGCTCGATTGGTATAGTGTGCATATGAATATGGGGGAGTATCTTATGGAAGGGATTTGAGTGTCAGTATGACAGGATGTTAAACCAGAGCTTCATTAACCGCAACTAACAGTTCTTCCGTGGTAAAAGGTTTAAGTACGCACGGTCTGCCGGAGTTGTTTAAAAAATCCTGGATATTATTACTCAGCGTATCACCGGTTATGAAAACCAGCTTGTTAGCCAGGTTATGATTACTTTTTTGCCAGTGTTCAAAAAGTTGTATACCGGTAATTCCGGGCAGCCTGATATCCGAAATGCAAAGGTCATAATCTTCACTGGAGGCAGTCTCTTTTGCGACCAGACCGTTATCGACAACGTTAACTTCAAAACCTTCTGCGACAAGGACACGTCGGCATAATCGACCGATAATCGGCTCGTCTTCTACTATCAGTATTTTCTTCTTTTTCGTTCCCGTCTCACTCATTTCTGTAAATCCTTAAGTTTTCAAAGCCCGCTGATTCTGTGTAAATACTGACTTTCACATATATATTCTATTAACGTTGATTTATAAAGATTCCTCTAGGGCAGTTTAATCGTAAACGACAAACGGTAAATATTGGATAAATAAGGTTCTGAAAAAATAACGATTTAATAAATAGATACGGGCAACACATTGAGCTTGCTGGCCACGATATATGGATAATGCTGTAGGACAACAAACAGAGATAGTGATTTTGTATATTTACATTCATTTTTATGATATCTTATTTTTTTTAATGGAAGGCTACGCCTGGACTATTCCGGCAATGGTTTCAATCGCGGGTGCCTACATGGTGTTTCACAATCTCACCGTTGTTACTACGCTTTCGTAACGATAATATAGGGCTGAATAATCGGTGGGTTTAGTGTGGGGTGAACGTACGTGCTGTTCCAAATGAAATGAATTATTAGCGGGTTAAAGCAGGGCGCCGATTACGAAAAGATTGACTGCCAGCAGGCAGATACCGGCGCACAGGAAGAAACACGGTACCAGCCACCGGTACATGCCCTCCATGTATACGGAGATTACAACAAGCGGAACTAATATCGCGGCTTTGACTATTCCGAATGCCCAAAGACCGCCCGGACCTTCGATAAGGAATTTGACCAGTCCGTTACGCTCCGCGGCCCCGAGGGACAGGGCAATTTGCGTGGTTAGAATATCCCCGACGCCGAATATCAGTACTACCGGAATCCAGACGTATACCCACGGAGAAATTTTACGATTTTCCCGGTAATCCTCCCGGACTATAGCCTGTCCGGATTCTCTGTTTATTGCGTTCTGTACGCAGCTAGTGTTCCTCATCCCGGGTTGCCTTCAGATTCTTTACAGGTTCAGCTTAAAACCGGGAAGAGAAACAAAACCTAAATATCCGGGGGGTATTTGTAAACAATATCTAAATACTTTAGTGCCGCTTAAAAACGAGATTTGAAAGACGTCTTGGTAATAGAACCGTGGCATTTACCGATAGGCTGAGGAGACGAAAAGATAGAGGATTTAAGCAGTGTTTATAGTAAAATCATCAATGCGGCGATGTTATGCATGAGGAGGTAGGTACCCGTGCCGGCCAATGCCGCCGGGACCATCCAGGCATAGCTGCCCAGCTTCATGTAAGAAAGAACGAGGAGTCCGCTAAGTATCGCGCCCTTTACCAGGGTCAATGGCCAGATACTCCCACCCGATATCTGCATCAACCCGGCAACAACGGCGTTTCCCTCGGTCCCTCCGAGACCGAGAACAACGGCGGTCGTAAATACATCCCCGATACCGAAGATGAGTATTGCAAGGGCCCAGAGTATCGCCAGGCCAATCCGGCTGCCGCCGGTTACCGGCACGGCTGCGGTCTTTTCCGTGTTCCTCACACTGGCTACGCTGGACAAGATTTATTTACTCCTCTTGCTGCTGAATAATTACGGCAACCTCAGGTGCTACGCCGGTTTTCAGGTTACTTCGGAATCAGCACTTTCATGATAGATGGTTTCACCGGACCTTCTCTAGGATTGATATACTGTACCTCAATTTAGTACAGTAATACTCTATCTTTTTTCTGTAAGAAACGTTAGGTTAAATGTACTACCGCACTATTTCACGTTGTGGTAGAATGGCGATGAACAGGCCGGTTCTTGCTAATTTCGGAGGTATGTATGAGCAAGAGGGGCATCACCATCATTGTCGTGGTTATCCTCGGCGCTCTCGCCTTAGCGACCTGGGGAGGAACCAGACTGGGTGATTCTACCTCAGACCAGCAGCCGGAAGAGACGCAGGAGGGGATTGATACCCTCACTAACGAACTTGCCCAGGTAAGAGATAATTACATACTGATACAGGAAAACAACGAGGAACTGAGTGCCCTGCTTGCTTCCACAAAAGCGGCACTCCTTAAAAGCCAAGCGGAATATAACGCATTAGTGAATGAAAAGGCGGTAATAGAAGTTGAGCTGTCCCGAATAGAATCGGCACTGGTTCAGGCGCAGGTGGACTACGCTAATTTACAGCGAAGCTATAACCGGCTCCAGTCGCGATTAACATCGGCGGAGAACGAAGTCACCACTCTGCAAAGAGCGTATCAGAATCTATCGGAGAACTACGACGACATTCTCGATGAGCAGGCCGACGTTAAAGCAGACTACAACTATCTTTCCCAGCGGTACTCGGTGCTGGAAGGTACCAAGCAATTTACATTAGATAATCGACTCCGGGTTAACCTCTCCACCGAAACGGAGCCGGGGGAAACCAGCTGGGTGATAGGTGAGATTATAGGGGGAGTGACCAACATCAGCAACCGGACCATAAGCAGGGTTTACGTTCTTATTTCCCGCTATAACTCGGACGGTACCCTGGCCAGCCTCGACCTGCCTCCCTCGTTGATTACTAACCTGGCACCCGGTGAAGTCGGTTATTTTAACTTTTCCAGCACCGGGGAGTCATGCAAGATAACCGTTATCGGCGATTATTAATTCGTTTATACTAGAGCCTTGCCGCCCCGTCTTTTCGGTCGTATTCTCCGACCAGGATTATGATGGCGTTATTCACAGTTTTCCCGTGACTTTTTTATCATTGATTGACTCGTGTAATCCGGATATAGAATAATGCAGGTGCCGGAGCCATTTAGGCAATGATGCAAGGAGGTCTTTCATGAATACAGAGGCGCTGGAAGCCAAAATCAATGCACTGGAAGAAAAGGTCAAGGCCCAGGAGAAAGAGCTAACGACCTTGAAGGATATCGAGGCGATTAAGAAGCTGCAAAAGGCGTACGGATATTACGTGGAACATATGATGTACCAGGAAATAGTGGACTGCTTTTCAGATAGTCCTGATGTTATGCTGGACTGGCTTGAAGGCAAGTATCTGGGTAAGGAAGGCGTCAGGAAATACTTTGAGTTTATGAAGGTTTCGCCCCCGGACTTCCGCCACCAGGTAATGCAGATCGCCGGTATTGTGGACATAGACCCCGACGGCAAAAGGGCCAGCGGCCGATGGTATGCCTTCGGCGGCATTTTCATTCCGAGAGAGGACGGAGCCAGGCGCTCGTTTGTCAGCGGTATCTACGAGAACAGGTATATTAAAGAAGATGGAATATGGAAGATGCTTTCCATCAAGTGGACAATACCTTACGCGGTGAGAATCGCTGACGGTTGGGCAATGCCGGAAGATGTGAACCGTCCCTACCTTACCGGCGAGTTCCGTGGTCCCAAACCGGATATAGACATCGACAGGGAGGATATGCGGTACCTTTCCGGGGCTGTCTTCCCGTTCCACTACAAGCATCCCGTTACGGGTAAGGATACCTCCGAGGCGGCGCGGAACGCGGCATTAAGGGAAAAGAGAAAAAAGTAACAACGGGTAATCCTGAACCGTTGATAAAAACGAGGCATCTTTCTCTTAACGGAGGGTGCCTCGCTAGTTTATACGGAAAGTTTCTTCAGATTACTTCACACTCCTTATTTATAGGCTTTCTTACCTGCACTAGGGGTACCTCAGGATTCTATAGGTGATTCCTCCGTAGCTTCAACGGCACTTTTGTAGTATCATTAAAGTATCATGGGCAACGCTATAAAACGCCTTGCGATACTGGGCTCGACCGGTTCAATCGGCAGGCAGACGCTCGATGTGGTGCGGGCTTTGCCGGAACATTTCCATGTGGTGGCGCTGGCGGCCGGAAAAAACACCGATTTGCTCATGGAGCAGGTAAGGGAGTTCGACCCGGAATTAGTCAGCTTCATAGCGAGTGAAACAGGAGACAGCGATTCAGGAAATGCTTTTGAAAAAATGGGATGTGAAGTAGTATCGCTCGAAGATATGGCCTGCAATCCAGATATCGATACCGTGGTGATGGCTACGTCGGGCACAGCCGGATTAAACGCGACCCTTTCAGCGGTAAGGTCGGGCAAAAATATCGCCCTTGCCAATAAAGAATCGCTGGTTGCCGCCGGCGAAATAATTATGAGCGAGGCCGAAAACAACGGCGCCTCGATTCTGCCGGTAGACAGTGAGCACAGCGCCATCTGGCAGTGCCTTCAAGGGGAAAAACAGGAAGCGCGCCGGATTATTCTAACGGCTTCTGGCGGGCCTTTCCACAGCTATTCCGAAGAGCAAATGGCCGGAATAACCGTCGAGCAGGCGCTGGACCATCCTTCGTGGCGGATGGGTAAAAAGGTTACCATAGATTCGGCGACCCTGATGAATAAAGGGCTTGAGGTTATCGAGGCCCACTGGCTTTTCAATGTGCCTGTCGAAGCTATCAGGATACTGGTGCATCCCGGGAGCATCGTTCACTCCATGGTTGAGTTTGTCGATGGCTCCGTCAAGGCGCAGCTGGGCTGCCCCGACATGCGTTTGCCCATCCAGTATGCCCTGACTTATCCCGACCGTATTGCTAATCCCGGACTGCCCGCTATCGATTGGGATGATTTTACCGACCTTTCCTTCGAGCAGCCTGATTTCGATAAGTTCCCGTGTCTGCAACTGGCAATAGAAGCCGGGGGGAAAGGCGGTACGTATCCGGCAGTACTCTGCGCCGCCGATGAAGTGGCCGTGGAAGCGTTCCTCGGGGGTCGGATTGGTTTTAACTATATTGCGCGCTGTATCGAGCAGGTGCTTGAGCAGCACCGGAACAAGAACAATCCCACGATAGAAGATATACTCGCTACTGATATATGGGCGCGGGAAACGGCTTACGGTTTCATTAAAGGAGATACTGCATGATACTTACACTAGTAGCCGGGCTTATCGTTCTTTCTGTGCTTGTTATTGTCCATGAGCTGGGACATTTTATTACCGCCAAGGCCACCGGTGTCTGGGTGGAGGAATTCGGTATCGGCTTCCCGCCGCGAATATACGGTAAAAAATTCGGGGACACGATATATTCTATCAACTGGATACCTTTCGGCGGTTTCAATAAGCTTTCGGGAGAGGTCGACCCCACCGCCCCAAGGGCACTGGCGGCCAAGAGCCACGCCGTCCGCCTGCTGGTGATGGCCGGCGGCATCATTATGAATCTGCTGCTGCCGTTTATATTGCTCACGGCGGCGTACATGGTCCCTCATGATATCGTCGTCGGGCAGATAGAAGTCCAGGAGGTAGCCCCCGGTTCCCCGGCGGATTTAGCCGGTATTCAGGTCGGAGATAGGTTCACCGCTGTTGACGGCCGACCTATGAACAATCACGGTGAGCTCTCCCGCTACGTATTTCTTAATCTGGGCGGAGAGGTCACCCTTACCATACAGCATACCGATGCGACGACTGAAGACGTGAAGCTGGTACCGCGGTGGCAGCCGCCGGAAGGGGAGTCGACGACGGGCACAAAGTCCACGACGATAAACCCGGCCGTCGTTTCCGAGAGTCTTTTGCCCTGGGAAGCGGTACCCGTAGGAATAAGGACATGCTGGGAAACCCTGCTCCTTTATAAGAATGGTATAGTCGGTATGATTATCGGTACGGTGCCGTTCGTTCCGGCCGGTCCGGTGGGCATCGTCCAGGTGACGGGAGAGGTAGCCCAGAGCGGCATAAGCCCGGTAC
>CAYYVO010000091.1:0-2390 GCA_964475175.1 uncultured Dehalococcoidaceae bacterium
TGAAGTATCTGCCATATCATTTGCCCTCCGTGATTTTTATATATGAAACCAGAATATATCAACAGATGGATAATGTCAACGCAGATACCGGATGGCCGCAATCACAGTAACTTATCAGACGCGCCGCATCTTGAGCACGATGGTAAGGATAATTACCAGAGCCAGGATGATTACCAGGAGAAGCCCCCCGACCAGATACGGCAGCCAGCCGGGTATACTGTATGATTGATTTGGAGCCGGTATATAACCGGGCGCCTGTACCGGCGCCGGGGGCGGTTGAGGTTGTGGCGGAGACGGTGACGTCACGGTGGGCATGGGTGAATAAATTTCTGATTGGGTTTGCCTCGAAAGTGATTCACCGGGCTCAGAGGGCGGTGGTAAAGCGTCTTCCTCCGGTATGGCTTCGGGGGGCGATTGGGTGGTAAAGGCACCGGTTGTACTCCAGTTGCTGCGGGTGGTGGCGCTCACGGCCCTGACCTTCCAGTAGTAGGTAGTATCGTATTCCAGGCTGACATCACACTCCCAGGCCGTGGTGGGCAGAGAGTATTCATCAATTCTGACTATCGAGGGATTCTCGAAATCAACGTCGGCGGATACGAGTAATTCGTAGGCGGTGGCTTCGGCGACGGCTGTCCATTGAAAGACCGGCTTCACCGGTACGTTAACGGCGCCTGCAGCAGGGCTTTCCGGACTGATATGAATAATTTCGGTATCCAGGCCGGTGGTGAATGACCATTTTTCAGACCACGGACTTAGCACCGGGGCAACGACACGCACCCGCCAGTAATAGGTGGTGGCCGGTTCAAGGGCGGGGAGACGGGCTGAGCTGGCCGATGTGTTACCCTCGAATCCGACGGGGACGGCGGACAGGTCGGTATCGGAGTCGCACTGCCACTGGTATGTGGTAGCGCCGTCCAGTATTTCCCAGTCGAGGGTGATATCCCTGATAGTGTGGTCAACCAGGCTTCCGGTGACTGCAGTCGTGTTTTCCGGAGATGTTTGTTCAATCGGGAATGCCAGGGTATCGTTATAGGTCAGCAGCCTTACATTGGTGTTATCGGCCGCCCATAATCTGTTTCCGGACAGCCACAATCCCACGAGCGTAGCACCGTCGCTCAGACCACGGGTTACCGTTTCCAGTGTGGGGCCGAGGGGGAATGCAGGATTCAGGCAGCGCACCATACCGCTGTCCGCCAGGGAGTTGGAAGCATATAATGTACCGCTTTCGGCGATACCTATCCGGTTCAGACTGGTGCCGGCAGGCAGGGTGCCGTCGATGTGCTCCCAATCATTGGTCGTGTTGGTGATTAAGCGGTATATACCTGCGTCGGCGGTATCACTGGCGGCATAAATAATGTTATTGGTGTTATATAAGGGATCGAAGCCGACTGTCACACCGCCGGATAGTGGTGGGGCCGCGGCATCTCCGGGGAGGGGTTCAAACGATATGCCGCTGTCTTCGGACCAGTACACCCAGCCGTTGGTATTCCCGACAAGGATTGTTTCGTCCTGTGCGTAGGCGGGGGATAGGACTATGGTGTGCAGGGGCTGACCGCCGACCGCTACCCCTTCAGAATAGGAAAAGCCGCAATCGGAAGTCTGATAAATAATTCCGTTGGACCCATCATAGCTGCCTAAAAGCAGGGTGGTTTCATCGACGATTGCCCAGGTATCGATAGTAAACGGGTCGCCGGTTACGGGGTCGCGGGTGAATCGCCTTTTATAACTCTGGCCGTTGTCCGCCGATTCCCAGACGGTTGGATTTCCGCTGCTCAAACCGGTGATAAATACCGTCCGGCAATCGGCAGAGTATTGCGACGGCAGCCTGGCCATGGTAAGACTGTCTACCGTGTCCATGTTGCTGGATAGAGTCCTTTCCCAGGTTATACCCCCATTGTTACTACGCCAGAGGCTGTGATCGCCGCCAAAAGTAATCATAAACAGGGTATCATCCCGGTCATAGGTAGGCGAAAGTGCCAGGTCCAGTATTGTGGTGATGGTGGTATCGATTAAACTTATTTGATTCCAGGTTACGCCGCCATCACGGCTAATAGAGAGGGCGCTCCCCGTACCGCTGGTGGCGGCGTACATCAGACCGCTCGTGCTGAAATTTTTTGCCAGAAGCACGAAGGTATCGGACTGGCCGGTCGCGTATTTGCGACTCCTTGTCCAGCTGAGGCCGCCGTCAGAGCTTAAATAGGTCCGGGGAGAGTCGGCGGCACCCGCGAGCAGGGTAACGTTGCCATCCTGACCAAGAGTTGACAGCCCGGTAATATCTATATTGCTCAACCCGTATATGTAGCCGATATTCAGGTCTGTGGCAGTAGAGTTATGGGGCGTATCCATGCAGCGTACTTTATAAACGTCGCCATTGGTGAAAATATATAAAT
>CAYYVO010000091.1:2400-3983 GCA_964475175.1 uncultured Dehalococcoidaceae bacterium
CGGCGACGAAATAATAGCTGTTCCCCGAGGATACATCAACGTCATAATTATCCGTAAAGGCCACCACCGCCGATTCCGCCACGACAACAGGAGTGGGTGTCCCCGAGTTGTCCCTGTCCAGGCGGGCCTGGCCGATATTAGCGCCCCACCCGGAATCGCCGATTTTATTTGCTACGAAAGTATCTGTTTCGTCGGTCATGACGGCTACGAGTTGCCGGTCGGTTGAATAAGTCGGTGAAAAAGTTACATTATATATGTCATAGTTACCGATACCGGTGTTAGTCCAGCCGGGGACGATATTAGACTCTTCCAGGGTAAAAACGCCGCCGAATTCAGCGTTATCCGTATCTCTGGTGCCGATGGTTATTGTATTACCGTTTAGCCAGGCTACGTCCATTGAAGTTATCTCGACATTACCTGTCCCGGCTCCACCGGGATTCGCCGATAGCAGCGAGAAGGTCTTGCCGCCGTCGACTGACCGGTATAAATGAGATACGGTGGTGTAGTATAAGGTGCCGGTGTCATAAGGCGATACCGCGATATCAACGATGGCATCCTGCACATTGCCGATATGTTTCCAGCTGATGCCGTTGTCGGTAGAGTGGTACAACGTATAGGTAAGGCCCCCACCACAGGCATAAAGGGTGCCATCGCTGGCTGCGGTCAGGTGCCGAATGTCGGAACCGTTGGCAAGTACCCAGTTTCCCGCTTCACCCTGGGTAGGGATGATGACTTTTGTCCACCTGACCGCATCGGAGGCAGCGTTTGCCGAACCGTTAATGGGGAAGGCGGTATTGAAGTTAAATACAAGTACAACCAGCACGAAAATGCGGAAATAAGCCGTTAAAAAGTGTCCTCTCACGTTATAAAAACTTACTCCTACGTAATGTTTTTTGGCACATGGCGAATTCTACTACCACTTGATAATAAAGTCAATATTTTTAATGAGTTTCTTATTTGAATAAACTGGGTTTAAGGTTATATACTGGTTTTATTAACAAAACGACCGGAAAGGCTATCATGGAAACAGACTTTAACGAGATTGACGAAGGTACGGACTACGTAGGCTATAAGGAGGCCTTTAGTCTGGTCAGCACGAATATCCGTACCGTAGAAATCGAGGAATTACCTTTGGATTCAGCGGTCGGACGTATTGCCGCGAAGGACCTGTTAGCCCTAGTAAGCTATCCTACTACCGATGTATCGCTGAAAGACGGCTTTGCCGTAAAGTCTGAAGATGTCGCCGATGCCTCTGTGGAACGGCCGGCTTGCCTGAAAGTGGCCGGGTCCGTGTTTGCCGGCTCCAGCTTTGAAGGGGAGGTGTTGAAAGGCACCACCGTTAAGGTATGTTCCGGCGCGCCGATACCCCGGGGGGCTGAGGCGGTGGTTTCCAGTGAATTCTCCGAAGAAGTATCTCCGGATGAAGTTTATATACGTGCCGATGCAGAGGTGGGGCGTAATGTGCTGCGTGCCGGAGCCGAGGTAATGGCCGGAGCAACCATTGCTAAGAAAGGAAGCCGGCTCTTACCAGGATACCTGGGATTGGCGGCGGCGGCCGGCATCAGCCGGGTCAGTGTATACCG
>CAYYVO010000091.1:3993-7425 GCA_964475175.1 uncultured Dehalococcoidaceae bacterium
GGCGTGGGGAAGTGAGCGTGACCTGGTTATCGGCACGCTGGACGAACTCGGCTGGAACGAGATATTCCACCACGTGCGCATGGGGCCGGGTAAGGGTATCGCCTTCGGTTTGTGGGAAGGCAAACCTGTATTCTGCCTGCCCGGCGGCCCGGCCAGCAACGAGATGGCTTTCCTCCAGCTGGCCCTGCCCGGGGTATTACGCATGAGCGGGGATACCCGGCATCCTCTGCAGACTGTTTCCGCGGTTCTTACCGAAAGTCTCCGGACCCGCCACAGGGCGTGGACGGAGTTTAAGGATGCCGTACTCACGCGCGATAACAGCGGCAATTATACGGTTGGGCTTTACAGGAACAGGAGCCGACTTCAAGCCATCGCCAGCGCCAGTAGCCTCATCTGCATCCCGGAAGGAACGGAATCGCTGAAAAGCGGCGATATTGTCCCGGTGCAGATACTGGCGCCGCGGCTGGACGACCTTTAGAGCAGGGGAGTAATACCTTCCCTGATATTTAAGCGGATTATAGAGATAAAGAGAGAGCCCCCCGAATTCGGGGGGCTCTCGGAGTTTCAGGAATATTGTCCGTTAAGCCATTCTTAGACGCTTCGTCTGGTTCTGACTATCAAGACAATTACCGCGATTACCAGAATAGCACCGATTACGATTATCGCCCAGATGTATCCGGGAGCGATTTCCTCTGCTGGAGGTGGTGCCGGGACGATGATATCTGGAGGAGGCGGAGGTGTTTCCACAGTTATCTGCGGAGCCGGGACCTGCTCGATTACTACCGGAGGAGTAGGTGCAGGGGCCGGTTCAGCCACGGTGAAGTTGGCAATGGCTGACCAATCACCCTCGACAGGTGTAAGTGCCCTTACTCTCCAGAAGTAGGTCCTGCCGGGTACAAGGTCCACGTCCGGTGCAATACCGGTTCCGACAAGGGTCTCATCTACCATAGGCGCCAGGAAGGCAGTGCCTTCTGACAGCTGGAACTGGTATGAGGTAGCCTTGGCGACCGGAGTCCAGGAGAAGGCCGCCCCGGGACCGGTTATGGTTGCGCCGTTCGCCGGTGAGCCTATGGACGGAACAGTAGCCGCAGTGGGATTAATGATGAAGCTGCGGGTCTCTGACCAAGCACTGGTGACTGGCTGGTCAGATCTTACTCTCCAGTAGTAGGTATTACCGGGGTTGTAGACTCCGCCAGCTTCAACTGAGGATACTATTGCGCCAGTACTGGCAATCGGGATAAGTATGCCAGGATTGGCCGCATTACCGATCAACTCGTCGAATGCAGGATCCAGAGCTACTGCCAGATCATAGTCGGTGGTCAGCGATAAGCGGTCCCAACTGTAGTTGATGTTCTGGACGTTGCCCATCAGAGCGCTCGTTAGCTCTATCCTGTAGTTATTGGACGGAGCACGTAGCGTGGGACCTGTGAGCGCAAGCGTGTCATCGAAGTACATGACGCCTTGCCCGAAGAAACCGGCAATATCTATGCCGTATAGCATGATGCTGCCGGGAGGTCCACTGCTGGCAACCAACGCTGAAGGATCCCTGGACATCTGACCGGCCTCAGCCCATGTGGTTCTCCAGGTGGCTGGGATATGCACCGGAGTCTGTGTCGGGTTCAGCGTGCTCTTGATATAGGTAGTTGGTGGAGCAGTCAGATCTACGGCGAGGACATATAGCACACCATCTTGTAGTGCTATGCCGGTATTTGTCTCGGGTATTCCAACAACATCAGGTGCGTTCATGGTGAAGAACTGAGATACCGGATTAGCCGGGCCGAGGTCACAACGCCAGACATTGGCAGTGGCGTTATCAGCCGCGAAGATGAAGTCACCGGATGCCAGACCGGTCGCAGCCACATATTGTGCCGCGCCGCCTCCCACACCGAAGGTCCTGACCCAGGTGGTACCGCCGTCATTAGTGTAAGCCACACCACCGGCAGTCGTGCTGGTGAGTAGCTGATTTTCACCGATACTAATCAGGTCAAACATGGTACCCATGTTATGAGTGGTGTTGATCGGCGGGCTCCAGGTAAAGCCGGACATTACACTCTTGTATACGCTTACGGTTCCGGCTTGACCGATGTAGACGACCGAAGCACTTTCGGCAGCCAGGTCGGCAATGTTGACGGGAGCCTGACGCGGATACCAGCGTACTAGACCGCCATCAGACGAGTAGAAGATAGCCGTACCCGCGCTGTTATCGAACGCGTAGATGACATCGGGATCTTCCTCGATACCGCGCAGCGACAGGTTATCCGCCGTGGCTAACGGCACGCAAAGTACCTTTTGCGCCGAGAACATTTGCATACGGTAGATTGAAGCTTCACCAACTCCGCCTACATTATCGTTTGCGGCGAGGTACCACGGGTCACCGGCAGCGGATACATAGATATCGTCGATATTGGTAATAGCGCTATCTATGAAGGAGAAGTCGTTCCAGGTATTACCGTAGTCGGTTGACCTGGAAAGTGCCGAGGCATCACCCTCCTTGGTGCCGTAGAGGGTATCGCCCACAAACATGAGGTCTACCTGGTCGTTAGCGCCATCATCAACGCCGATTCTCTTCAGGTTGCGTGACGGTAAGACTGTCGGCGATGATGCCAGCGGGTCGGCCGAGCGGTAGACGACGTTGGTGGCGTAGGCACCGGCAGCCAGGTTCGTGCCGTCAAAGGCGACACTGTTGATGCCTAAACCAGTGGCAAGTGTGCCGAGTATCTTGGTTGCGGGCCCAGAATCGTAGCAACGCCAGATACCGCCAGCCTCACCAGCGGTAGCACTAGGATCCGCAACGGAAGCTCCTACAAACGCGATTCGCAGGGCTTCATCAGAACCGTCATATTCCGGAAGCATTGCGATTGATGCAGAATCGACTTGGTAAGCGGTGTTAGCGATCTCTGCTGATAGCTCTACCGGGTAACCGGCGCTTATGTTGTCATCCCACAAATTGGAGTTGAAGCTGAGGATATGCAGCTCCATTAGTCCTGCGAATGCATTACCAGCGACACCCCGGTCTTCAGAGATAGCGAGTGCCATGTAGTCGGACGGGAAGTTGGGCGAGAAAGCGAGGGCCTTGAAGCTGTCAATCGAGGCATTACCCGAAGGGGTATCGCCCGTTATTAAGTCGCGCGTAGCATCCCTCCATGCGCCGACAGCCGCGCCGAAGTTGTAGTAGTAAAGTGCTGCACCGTTGGCAGTTACGGCTTCGCCGGCACCAGGAATACCGATGTAACGTATGCTTCCGGCTGCCATCGGCGATATTTCAAGCCCGTAGAAAGCATTCGGTGTATTGGTGCCGGCGGTATCCTGGATGATGCCCAGTAAGCTGAAGGTGTTACCGCCGTCATTGGAGACAGCACCCGTTAAAGCAGTGGCATCAAGGACGACTACGATATTGGGGTCATCGGGGGCGACCGCTACGAAGTCATACGC
>CAYYVO010000092.1:0-7350 GCA_964475175.1 uncultured Dehalococcoidaceae bacterium
ACTGGAAGACGTCCATATGAATATTGAAGCACGGCTTATCGAGAAGATAGGCGACGTTGGACGCAAGTTGCATACCGCTCGCTCCCGCAACGACCAGATAGCCACGGATATACGACTCTTCGTCAAAGAATCCATTAATAATACAGTCGCCGGGATAAAGGCATTGCAGAGTTCTTTAATTGACCTCGCCGAATCCAATATAGATGTTATTATCCCCGGCTATACTCATTTACAGACGGCCCAGCCCGTCCTGCTGGCGCACCATCTCCTGGCCTACTTCGAGATGCTGCAGCGTGACGTCGAACGTTTTACCGACTGCCTCAAGCGTGTTGACGTGCTGCCCCTGGGCAGCGGGGCGCTGGCTGGGGTGGCTTATGATATTGACCGCGAATTTCTGGCCAAGGAACTCGGTTTCGGTCGGGTCAGTAACAATAGCCTGGATGCCGTTTCCGACCGTGATTTCGTACTGGAGTACGAGTTCGCCGCCGGTACGTGCATGATGCACCTTTCCCGCCTGTCTGAGGAAATCGTTCTCTGGTCGACGACCGAGTTCGATTTTATAGAAATTGATGACGCCTATGCTACCGGCAGCAGCATCATGCCCCAGAAAAAGAACCCGGATGTAGCCGAGCTTGCCCGCGGCAAGACAGGGCGCGTCTACGGTAATCTGATGGCCCTGCTGACGACGATGAAGGCCCTGCCGCTGGCCTACAACCACGACCTCCAGGAGGATAAAGAAGGCCTCTTTGATACGGTGGATACACTGTTGATGAGTCTGGAGGTCTTTGCGGGAATGGTGAGTACGCTAAAGGTAAAGGCCGATAACACTAAAGAGGCCGTGGGGCGGGGTTATATCCTGGCCACGGATTTAGCTGATTATCTTGTCAAAAAAGGCGAGTCCTTCCGTAACGCGCATGATATCGTGGCGCGACTGGTAAGTAATGCCGTAAAAAAGGGTAAATCCTTTGCTGAACTGGGCATGGATGAATATAGGAAATACTCGCCGATTTTTGGTGAAGACGTCCTGAAAATCACTGTGGAATCCTCCCTTGCCTCAAGGGATGTCGTCGGGGGAACTGCGCCGAAGCGCGTAAAAAAGGCTATCATAGCGGCACGCAAGACGGTGGAAAAGGGGTAGGGTGGAGAAGACTCATCCTTATTTCCTCCCAATTGCATCAAGTCACTACTTCCAGAGCAATCATCTTGTAGTTTGGCTGCGTATATGCAATTTTTCAGGATTTTGTCAGAAAAAGAAGAAAAACGGGCTTTTTTTTAGTGTATAATAGCAAATAGGGATTATTTTATTGAAAAATAACCTGGAGGTAGTATAAGGCAGTCTAAGCTGCTTTATACTGGGTACGGAGGCAGCGGGTGCACAGGTTTAATCGTTTGGATTGCCCGTCGATAACGATGGTGGCGGGGTGTATATTGGGTGTCCAGCGGCGGTTCGTCCGGCGCTTGGAATGGCTGACATTATGACCGAACTGCGGGGTTTTACCGCACAAATCACACTTCAATTTCTCAACTCCTTGGATTTCCACAGGGGAACTATTGCAATATTCTGAAAATAATAGTAACATAATTCGTCAAGATTAGCAAGGATTTAGTATCTAACAGGCAACTTGAATTTGACAAGGGTGGTGCAAGATGAGTCAAATCAACACTGTAGCGGGACAGGAACTTAGGGATATGTTTTCGGCAGCTACCTCCTGGCTGGAGAAAAGTTCCGCAGAAATAGACGCTCTCAACGTTTTCCCGGTGCCGGATGGCGATACCGGAACTAATATGATGCTTACCATGCGTTCTACCATGGAAGAGGCCTATCGCGCTCCGGACCACAGCGCGGCGGGTGTAACGAATGCCATGGCCCGCGGTGCGCTGATGGGAGCCCGCGGCAACAGCGGCGTTATCCTTTCGCAGATATGGCGCGGACTGGCGCAGGGTCTGGAAGGTAAGGAGTCCTTTACCGCCGCCGACCTGGCGGCTGCGTTACAGGAATCGGCTTCCATCGCGTATAAAGGGGTGAGCAATCCGGTAGAAGGAACGATACTAACGGTCATGAACGATGCGGCGGCTGCGGCGAAAAATGAAGTGGAACAGGGCAATGAAGATATTTTGGAAGTCCTGGAGGCTACGGTAAACGCCGCCGGTGAGTCGGTTGCCAAAACGCCCAGCCTCCTTAAAGTGCTGAAAGATGCCGGCGTGGTTGATGCCGGCGGGCAGGGGCTTTATACGATACTGGAAGGAGCTCTCCGCTTTATGAAAGGTGAGACGTAACTTATGAGGCTTCGCAAACCCCAGATAATCGTCAGCGATATTCCCCATACCGCTTCTTTACCGCAAACGGTAGGTGTCGATGAAGTTCCCTATGGCTACTGCACCGAGTTCCTGCTTAAGGGCGAGAAGCTGGCGCCGGAAGTAATCAGGAAGAGACTGGAGAGGAAAGGCGAATCTTTAATCGTCGTCGGTGATGATTCGGCAGTACGCATCCACATTCACACCTTGACGCCAGGTAATGTAATCCAGTATGTCACCAAGCTGGGGACGATGCACCAGGTAAGCATCCGGAACATGGATGAGCAGCACCAGGACTTCCTGGAGATGCAGAAGGAGAGGATGCCCACCACCGATACCGCCGTAGTGGCGGTGGCCGCAGGAGACGGAATGACCGATGTCTTCGGCAGTTTGGGGGCGGTCGCTGTAGTGCCTGGAGGCCAGAGCATGAACCCGAGCACCAAGGATATTCTCCAGGCGGTGGAATCGGCCCTATCCGATAATATTATCATCCTCCCCAATAACAAAAACATCATTCTCGCCGCAGAGCAGGTGCAGTCCTTAACCCAGAAGAAAATACAGGTAGTGCCATCGAAGACGATACCGCAGGGTGTCGTGGCGCTTCTGGCGTTCGATTATGAAGCTGACTTTAATGCTAATAACGAAATTATGGAGAAGGCCTTAAGCTCGGTAAAGACTATAGAAATTACCCGTTCCATACGCTCTACCAAGATAAACGGCCTGAAAATCAAACGGAAACAGCCCATCGGCTTACTCGATGGTGAACTTATCGTGGCCGGCGAAGATAGCCTCGATGTAGCTATGCAGATATTGGCTAGACTTGATCTGGAAAAGGCTGAGGTAATCACCATCTATTATGGAGAGGACGCCGAAAACTCTGAGGCCGAGGCAATCAACGCCAGCATTACGGAGAAATATCCCCACCTTCAGGTTGAAATAATTCGTGGCGGCCAGCCGCACTACAACTATATCATCTCAATCGAGTAGAAAGGCGGTATGTGAGGATGACAGTTAAGATAGTAACCGATACCCTGTCTGACATCACTGGTGATTTAGCTGAACAACTGGGAGTTACCGTAGTGCCATTGTACGTTCGGTTCGGGGAGAAGATTTACCGTGACCGGGTGGAGATTACCAGCGAAGAATTCTACAGCCGTCTGGTCAATGCCACCAAACTGCCATCGACCACACAGCCGACCCCCAATGATTTTTTAGAGGTTTATAATAAGCTGGCTGAAGAAACCGATGAGATCCTGGTTATAGTAGTCTCCAGCAAACTGAGCGGCACCTATCAGTCAGCGACACAGGCAAAAGAGTTAATCAAGGCTAAATGCCGCATCGAGATAGTAGATTCTCTTTCGGTTGCGATGAATATGGGGCTAATTGTCATTTCCACCGTTAATGCGGTTAAAAACGGGGCAAATCTGGAAAAAGCCGCTGGACTGGCTCGCGGGGCAATTTCGCGGTCTCATCTTACCGCCTATTTCGATACCCTCAAGTATCTGGCCAAGGGAGGTCGTATCGGCAAGGCACAGGGACTGTTAGGCTCGATGCTGTCGGTGAAGCCGATACTCACCATTAAAGACGGTGAGATGGCGCCACTGACCAGAGTACGCTCTTTAAACGCCGGCCTTGACTATCTGTATAGCATCGCCGAAAGCTTTAAGGATAATATCGAAGGAATGGCTGTAGAGCATTGCACCACTCCCGATGACGCCGATAAACTTGTTGAACGTCTCAGTTCGATTTATCCCAGGGAGAAGATATACCGCTCAGTTATCAGTCCCGTTATAGGAACATACTCCGGACCGAATGCGCTTGCATTAACCATCCTGGAAGCAGAAAAGAAATAATGCCGGTAAAAATTATAACCGATAGCGTCTCCGATATCTCGCCGAAAATCGCCGCGGAGCTGGGAATTACGGTCGTTCCCCTGAACGTCGTCTTCGGCTCCGAGATATACCGTGACGGCGTAGACCTGTCTACCGATGAATTTTATCACAAGCTAGAAAGAAGCCAGGTCTTACCTACCACATCAACTCCGCCCCTCCAGAATTTCATAGAGCTGTATGACAGGCTGGCGGAAGAGACTGACGAGATGCTTGTTATCACGATATCCCGCAAACTCAGCGCCACCGGTGAGGCGGCACTTAAAGCGGTGGAGTCCATGGAGAAGAAATGCCGGGTGGAGATAGTTGACTCCCATTGGGCGATGATGGGGGAGGGTCTGTTGGTGATTGCCGCCGCTAAAGCCGCTAATGACGGGGCTAACATCGACGAGTTAATCGAGTTAACCAAACGTAATATGACACGCGTGGAGATGCGAATGGCTTTTGATACCCTCGAATACCTCAAGAGGGGCGGGCGTATCGGCAAAGCGCGTGCATTAATGGGCTCTATGCTGGGAATAAATCCGATACTCGGTATCAAGGACGGCGAGGTCTTTCCCTTCGGGCGGGAACGCTCCCGGTCAAAGGCCATCGCAAACCTTTGCCAGTTTGTTTTCGGTTTCAACAACATCGAGGAAATGGCGGTAGAAGATGCCACCACTCCCGATGAAACCGAAGCATTCATGGACCGTATTTGCGCCAATTTCCCCAGAGACCGGATTTACCGTTCCAAGGTAAGCCCGGTAATCGGCACCAACGTGGGGCCGCGCGTTATCGGCGTGGCTGTACTGGGCGATAAGTGACAGGCAAATAATATCTGAATAAACCAGGCCGAATTTCATGCCAGTAAAAATTGTAACCGATAGCGTTTCTGATATTCCTGCCTCTGTAGTCGATGAACTAGGGATTACGGTAATACCGGTGCTGCTCCGTTTCGGGGAAGAGGTTTTCCGCGACGGCATCGATATTACTAACGACCAGTTCTATAAGAGGCTGATAAGCAGCGAAGTTATGCCGACCACTGCGGTGCCTTCACTGGATTTGTTCGCCCGGACATACGCCGGACTCACCAAGGAAACCGATGAAGTTCTGGCTATCATGCTCAGTTCCAGGCTCAGCGGAGTCTATAATGCAGCCCTTCAGAGCGCCAGCCTTATGAAGAGCGACTGCCGCATTGAGGTGGTAGATTCGGGTTGGGCGGTCATGGCGCAGGGCTTTATCGTTATAGAGGCAGCCAAGGCTGCCAGGGACGGGGCCAGCATTGACGAGGTACTGGAGGTAGTCAGGCACAACATTCCCCGGGTAGATATGCGTGCCGCTTTCGATACCCTTGATTTTCTCAAGAGGGGCGGTCGAATCGGCAGGGCGCAGGCGTTGATGGGGTCACTATTGAAAATAAATCCTATCATCACCTTAAGAGATGGGGTTGTCGAACCGGCCGGCAGGGCACATTCGCGGTCAAAGGCCATAGAATCGCAATATAACTTTGTAGAAGGTTTCTCACATATCGAAGGATTAGCCGTGGAAGATGCCGCATGCCCCGATGATGGCGACTTCCTGGTGGACAGGTTAAGCGCCATCCTTCCTAAAGAAAGCATCTTGCGCTCGCGTACGACGCCTGTAATCGGCACACATACCGGCCCCGGCCTCCTGCTGGTAGCTATAATCGGCGATAAATAGTCAGCATATTAAGCTACCGATACCTGTTTTCCCATCCACCTCCACTTATCTGTTACCCTTTATTTTCCCCGTGCGTTTTCTGCCCGAATCTGGTTATAATGGTGGCGAGGGACATTATCAAGATGGATTCGGGTGCTTTAAGGAAAATATTAGACCTCGAGCAGCAGCGCGGCTACGCTGATACCGCCGTGTTCGGGGGGCTGGACAAATTTCTCCACAACTGGGTGGCCCGGACCAGGGAGTCGGCAGCTAATCCCAAACAACTGAGTAGACTAAAACATCTTTTCAGCTCAGGCTATGCTGAAATGACAACAGAGCAGCGCCGCGACTGGGTTGGCGATGTACTGACCCTTCTCGACGAGATGGAAAACAAGGGTACCGCTGCAGAGAAACCTGCCCCCAAGGCAGCCCCGCCAACCGTTAAAAAGACGACCCCGAAAGTGAAAAAGGTCCCGGCATCCGGTGAGCAGAAAGCGCTTGATTCGCCGGTGACCGCGGTAAAAGGCATCAGCACCACACTTTCGGCTAAGTTCGGGAAGCTGGGGGTAAAAACAGTGCGCGACCTGCTCTATTTCTTCCCCCACCGCCATATCGACTATAGCCAGATAAAGCTAATCTCACATCTCGTTGAAGGGGAGGAGCAGACTATCGTTGCCAACGTGTGGCAGGCGCAGGAGACGCGGCCGGGAGGCCGCCGCAGCACCGAGGCCATCGTCGGCGACGAGACGGGCAACATCCGGGTAATCTGGTTCAACCAGCCTTATCTGGCCAGGACTCTTTCCACTAACGCCCGTGTCGTCCTCAGCGGACGGGTCAGCCTGTTCCGCGGACAGCACGTCTTTCAGTCGCCGGAGTGGGAAATTATTGAAGGGCAGGACTTCGTTCATACCGCCCGCATGATACCGGTCTACCCGCTTACGGCCGGCCTGCGCCCGCGGCAGGTCAGGAGGGTGATGAAGGAGTTCATCGACCGGTGGGCGTGGCATTTGGTGGACTTTCTCCCCGGGGATTTAAAGAAACGTCTCAATCTCTTGGAGCTACCGGCGGCCATCGGTCAGGCGCATTACCCGGAGGATGTAACGAACAAGGACAGGGCCAGGGTCAGACTCGCCTTCGACGAATTGTTCCTGCTGCAGCTGGGCGTGATGAGTAAGAAGCGCGACTGGCAGGAGACCCGACCGGGCAATCCATTCGATATCGGGAAACCGGTATTGAAAAAATTTATAGAATCGTTGCCTTATACCCTGACAGCGGCGCAGGATAAGGTGCTTGAAGAGATAATGGCGGATCTAGCGCAGGCAAGGCCGATGTCCCGTCTGCTGCAGGGGGAGGTGGGTAGCGGTAAGACAGTGGTAGCCACGGCGGCTCTGCTGGTGGCGGCAGCCAGCGGGTTCCAGTCGGCTTTCATGGCCCCGACCGAAATCCTGGCAGAGCAGCATTTTTCCACCATCTGCCGGCTCCTTGCAGAGTTGGGGCAGGAAGAAGG
>CAYYVO010000093.1:0-7343 GCA_964475175.1 uncultured Dehalococcoidaceae bacterium
AATCGACCGGTAAGCGGGCTCACCGAGGCGCTGGACCCGGTGATGCGGGCGTCAGGAGGAACGTGGATTGCCTACGGCAGCGGCAACGCGGATAAAAAAGTGGTTGACGCCAACAACCGGGTGGCGGTGCCACCGGAGAAGCCGGAGTACACTCTGCGCCGGGTATGGCTGACCCAGGAGCAGATGGAAGGCTTTTACCTGGGCTTTGCCAACGAAGCCTTATGGCCGCTATGCCATGTTACCTTTACCCCGCCCATTTTCCGGGAAGATAACTGGAACGCCTACAAGGAAGTGAACCAGCTCTTCGCGGATGCGGTGCTCCAGGAGGTTGGCAACCGCAAGGCGGTGGTGCTGGTGCAGGACTACCACTTTGCGCTGCTCTCCAGCTATATCAAGAAGAAGAAACCCGAACTAACGGTCGGCCAGTTCTGGCACATTCCCTGGCCGGTCCACGAGATATTCCGGACCTGCCCGTGGCACAAGGAGATACTGGAAGGGATGCTGGGCAACGACCTGTTCGGTTTTCACATCCAGTCTTTCTGCAACAATTTCCTGGAGACGGTGGAAAGGACGCTGGAAGCCAAAGTAGACCGGAACGAATTCACGGTAACCTACAAAGGCAATACGACACGGGTAGAGCCGTTCCCGATAAGCGTTGATTTTGACGGGATTTCCCAGGCGGCGGGGGCAGCCGAGGTGGAAAAGGAAATGAAGAACCTCAGTCGCGAGCTTAACCTGGAGGGGAAATACGTGGGGGTGGGGATGGACCGTATGGACTATACCAAGGGAATACCAGAACGGCTCCAGGCACTGGACAAGCTGCTCGAAGACAACCCGGCTTACCGGGGCAAGGTGGTCTTTATCCAGGCCGGCATGCCGAGTCGGACCCAGATAGATACCTATAAAAATATCGGGCAGAGGATTGATGACCTGGCTAACGGCATCAATGAGAAATACGGCACCAAAGACTGGCAGCCGGTGGTGATGATGACGAGGCAGCTTTCCCACGCCATGCTGTCGGCACTGCGCCGACTGGCGAGGTTCTGCGTGGTCAGCTCACTACACGACGGCATGAACCTGGTGGCGAAGGAGTTTGCCGCGGCACGGGTTGACGGGGACGGAGTGCTGATACTGAGCCAGTTTACCGGAGCGGCCAGCGAAATGCGCGAAGCCCTCTTAATCAATCCCTATGACATAGGCGACTTTGCCGAGAAAATGAAAGAGGCGATAGAGATGCCGGAGGCGGAGAGGCGACGGCGGATGAAGGTACTGCGGGGGGTGGTGGACAACAATAATATCTACCGGTGGGGTGCCTCCCACGTTGCCCGGCTTATCTCAATTGCGGGACTCTAGTGCAGTACCTTTTTGAGTCGTGGCAGGACTTTGCGGCCGATATCAGGGCGGCGGACCACACGCTGCTCCTCTCTGACTATGACGGCACCCTGACCCCGATTGTCAGTCGGCCGGAACTGGCGGTACTGCCGTCCGGGGTCAGCGAGAAAATCCGTGCCCTGACCGGAAAACCAGCCCTGAGCGTGGGTATTGTCAGCGGGCGTTCCCTTGCCGAGATAAAAAAGATGGTGGGCATAGAAGGCATTTACTACGCGGGCAACCACGGACTGGAAATAGAGGGGCCCGGTCTCAACTATATCAATCCGAAAGCCAAGGCAGCCCGGCTTGAATTGAAAGACATTGCGGGGCAGCTAGCGGAGAGGCTGGGGGGCACGGAGGGGGTCATCGTCGAGGACAAAGGGCTGAGCCTGAGTCTCCATTACCGGCTGGTGAAGGAAGGTGATTTAGGCAGGGTCGAGGAGGTCTTCCGGCAGATTATATCGCCCCGGGTTGATGAAGGGAAAATCAGGGTGACCTCGGGGAAGAAGGTCTGGGAGGTCAGGCCGCCGATAGACTGGCACAAGGGCAAAGCGGTGGAGTCAATCGTGGCCGAGGCCAGGAAAGTCCTCGGGTATGAACAGATACTGACCATCTACCTTGGTGACGACACGACCGATGAAGACGCCTTCAAAGTGCTGCAGCGCCCGCAGGGGTGGGGCATCTTCGTCGGCGGAGAGAACCAGTCGTCAAGCGCGGCATACTTCCTCAAGTCCACCGCTGAAGTGGAAACTTTCATGTCGCGGCTGCTCGAGATGGAGTAAAGACTCACGAAATTATATCCCGCGCCGAAATACCCGCCTGTTTTCCACTGACGAAGTTAACGATGGTAACTGTGTTATAATAGGTATGGTTTTTTCAGGAAAGGGGAGGGTTGATGATAAAACTGGTCCTGTTGAGGCACGGCGAGAGCACCTGGAACAAGGAGAATAGATTCACCGGCTGGACCGACGTTGACCTGTCGCAAAAGGGGGTTGCCGAGGCGAGGAAAGCGGGGCAGGTCTTGAAGGCGCAGGGCTATTCTTTTGACGTCGCTTATACCTCGGTCTTAAAAAGGGCGATACGAACGCTATGGGTCGCCCTCGACGAGATGGACCTGATGTGGATACCGGTGTACCGTTCGTGGCGCCTGAACGAGAGGCACTACGGAGCCTTGCAGGGACTGAACAAGTCCGAGACGGCGGCGAAATTCAGCGAGGAGCAGGTCCTCATCTGGAGAAGAAGCTATGATACCAGACCACCGAGCCTGGAAAAAACAGACGAGAGGAACTCCGAAAACGACCCGCGCTACAGGGACCTGGATAAGAAAGATATCCCGCTGATGGAATGCTTGAAGGACGTCGTTGAGCGGGTCCTGCCGTACTGGCACGAGACACTGGCGCCGGTGATAAGGTCGGGGCAGCGGGTAATAATATCGGCGCACGGGAACAGCCTGCGGGCGCTGGTGAAGTACCTGGATAATATCAGTGACGAAGACATCGTCAGGCTCAACATTCCGACAGGCATACCCCTGGTATACGAGCTTGACGACGGTCTGAGACCGGTGAAGAGCTACTATCTGGGGGACCCGGAAGAAATCAGGAAAGCCACGGAGGCGGTAGCGAGGCAGGGTAAAAAAGCGGAGTAGCAGTTTCGGGGTAGCTCTACAACAGTCGCCGTCAATCAGGTAATTTTTTCCACCTTGAGCAGATTGGTGGAGCCGGCAATACCAATGGGAACACCACCGGTAATGACGATTAAATCGCCTGACTCAGCCAAACCAAGTTCCTTCGTAAGCCTGGCTCCGATAGTAAATAACTCATCAACCGACGACGGCGCAGCGATGCGGAATGGATAGACACCCCAGTGGAGCAACATACACCCGCAGGCAGTGGCGCTTGAGGTTATGGCCAGGATGGGTATGCTGGGCCGGTATTTGGAGACACGCCGGGCGGTGCTGCCGGACTGGGTAAAAGCGACAATAGCGGCGGCGCCCAGGCTATGGGCAGTGTAGCAGGCGTTGTAGCTGATGAGTTCGTCTGTCTTCAGCTCGAGCCAGCGGCCTCTTTCTCTCAGCATCCGCTCGTAGGGCAGTTTACTTTCGGTTTCGCGGGCAATCTTGGCCATCATGGTTACCGACTGAACCGGATACTTGCCGATGGAGGTCTCAGCGGCGAGCATGGTAGCATCGGTGCCGTCGAAGATGGCATTAGCGACATCGGTAACTTCAGCCCGCGTCGGCCGGATGGCTTTCACCATTGACTCCAGCATCTGGGTGGCGGTAATCACGGGCTTGCCGGCCCGGTTGCACTTCAGGATGATTTCCTTCTGTACCAGCGGTACCCGCTGCAACGGAATATCCACGCCGAGGTCACCACGGGCCACCATGATACCGTCACTCACGGCAAGAATGCCGTCGAACTTACCGACGGCTTCGCCCCGCTCAATTTTGCTGATAATGGGGATTTGAGCGTTTTGCTCGCCGAGCAGAGCCCTGACGGCTTCGACATCATCAGCGCTGCTGACGAAGGAGAGCGCCAGGTATTCGGGCTTCCGGGCGATGGCAAAGAGAATATGTTCCCGCAGTGTGTCGGTAATAAAGGGGCCAGAGGTGCGCATTTTCGGGACGACCAGACCGCGTCCTTCGGTGAGCACGCCGCCGACCGAAACCCGGCATTTTACATTGCTCTTTCCGGTCTCCAAAATCTTAAGCTGGATAGCCCCGTCATCGAGGAGGACGGTATCACCGGCTTTGACATCCCGAGGTAAATTGGGCAGGCTTACCGATACCCGTTTCTCATTGCCTTCTACCTGCCGGGTAGTGAGCACAAGCTGGTTACCTCTTTTCAGGGTGACCCGACCATTTTTCAGTTTTCCGGTGCGGTACTTGGGCCCGGGCAGGTCCATGAGGATGGCCACGTTTCTGCCCAGGCGCCGGCTCATTCTCCTTATGGTCCGGATGTAGCGGGCGTGTTCCTGGTGCGTGCCGTGGGACAGGTTCAGGCGGGCGATGTTCATGCCCGCCGTTATCAACTGCTCAATCATGCCCGCGGAACCGGTTGCCGGGCCGATAGTGCCGACTATCCTGGTGCGCTGCCGATACATTTCGGAAAGTTTCATCGTATCAATTATCTCTCATCACGGGTATTATGGCAATGCTGAGGCCAGCTTTATCAATCGGACAGGAGCCTGGCCAGCTCCTCAAGGTCGGTATTCAGCTCCTTTGCTTTCTCCCAGGTATCTTTTAGTGGAGTACAGGCTATTTTACCTTTTATTTCCCCCACCATGTGCCCGGCTTTACCATCCAGCAAGGCCTGTACCGCGGCGGCCCCCAGCCGGCTGGCGAGAACCCGGTCGCGTGCGGTGGGTGAGCCTCCCCGCTGGACATGTCCCAGGACGCATACTCTGGAATCATAATCGAGCCTTTCTTTCACCTCACTGGCTATGCGGAAACTGTTGCCGGGCTTTTCAGCCTCAGCGACGACCACGATGGCACTCTTCTTGCCGAGTTTGAAATTTTTCTTGAGGTGTGAGCAAAGCTCTTCAACGGTCATCGGCGCTTCCGGAATGATCAGTTCTTCAGCCCCACCGGCAATGCCACTCTCCAGAGCGATGAAGCCGGTGTGGTGCCCCATTACTTCCACAAAGAAAAGGCGGTCATGGGAGAGGGCAGTATCCCGGAGGCGGTCAATGGCGGACAGAGCGCAGTTTACCGCCGTATCAAAACCTATGGTGTAGTCGGTGCCGTAGATGTCATTATCAATAGTCCCGGGGACACCGACGATGCTAACGTTACCCTCTCTGGCCAGCGCAACCCCGCCATGGAAACTACCATCACCGCCGATAATAATCAAACCATCGATTCCGGCCTGCTCGAGGACGCTGATTGCCAGCGCCCTGCCTTCCATGGTCTTGAACTCTTCGCAGCGGGCGGTACCGAGTATGGTGCCACCCTGATGGATGATATTAGCCACAGCTCTTCTATCGAGACGCTTCATATCCCCGCGGATGAGCCCGGCGTAACCCCGCTTGATGCCAAAAATCTCCAGGTTATTGACCAGAGCCACCCGTACCGCCGCCCGGATACAGGCGTTCATGCCGGGGGCATCACCGCCGCTGGTCAAGATAGCTATCTTTTTCATGGCGACCTCCCAATCAAGTGCCGATAAAGGCTTTATTTTCTTTTCCAGGATATACTTCTAACGTCAGGTGATAAAAACGTCTCATTATTATATTATTTGTCCGGCAGGGCAGCGACCCCGGGCAGGACTTTGCCTTCCAGAAATTCGAGCGAGGCACCACCACCGGTGGAGACATGGGACATTTTTTCGGCCAGTCCCAGTTCGGCGACGGCCTCGGCGGTGGAGCCACCACCAATCACCGTAGTTGCTTCAAGTCCAGCGATAACTCCGGCCAGGCGACGCGTCCCGTTAGCAAAGGGGGCCATTTCAAAGACTCCAACCGGACCGTTCCAGATTACCGTCCGGCATTTTTCCAGTTCGCGGGAAAACTCCTCAACGGCGCGCGGGCCGATATCAGCAATGAGCCAGCCATCAGGGATATCCGTGGCCGGCACCGACCGGGTGGGGGAGTCCGCGGCCAGCTTTTCGGCGACGATGTCGTCCGAGGGCAGTAAAAGCCTGACGCCAAGGGACTCCGCTTTTTCCAAGAGCTGCTTGACATAATCTAACTTATCGTCTTCAACCTTAGAGTTGCCCACGGTATAATTTTGGCTCTTGAAAAAGGTGGCGACCATGCCGCCACCGATGAGCAGGATATCAACCTTATGGATGATATGCTCCATGACATCCAGTTTACCGCTGACCTTGGCGCCACCAATCATGGCAGCAAACGGCCGGCGGGGATTTTCCAGAACGCCACCGAGGGCTTCAAGCTCTTTTGCCATGAGGAAGCCGGATACGGCGGGCAGATAATCAGCCACGCCGACGACGGAGGCGTGGGCACGGTGGGCAGCACCGAAAGCGTCATCGACATAGATATCGGCGAGACGGGAGAGGGCCCGGGCAAAGTCAGGGTCGTTGGTCTCCTCCCCGGGATGAAAGCGGAGGTTTTCCAGAAGGACTATCTCACCATCGGTAAGTCTGGAGACAGTCGACTCCACCCCGGGGCCGATGCAGTCCGGCAGCGCCGGCACCGGCTGACCGAGAATCTGAGAAAGTCGAGCGGCGATGGGCGCCAGTCTCAGCTCTTCAACGACTTTGCCGTCGGGCCGGCCCAGATGGGAGCACAGGATGACGCGGGCACGGTTATCCAGCAGGTGTTTTATGGTGGGCAGACTGGCCCGGATACGGTTGTCATCACTTATGGTGCCGTCCTTACCCATCGGCACGTTAAAATCGACCCGAACCAGCACCCTCTTACCGGTGACATCTATATCGGAAACCGTTTTCTTGGCCATTTTGCTCTCCCCGGTGCTACGGAATAAACGGTATGGCGTACTGGAAATCAAAGCAGCCACGTTTTTCCGCTCAGTTCCTTTCATTTTAACATGACCAGAGCACCTTGACCATGCTGCCATGATGATGTGGCGATTTTAGTTTGAATTATTTCTGGCGTTGATGGGGCCAGGTTAAAGTCGCTACGGGCCGGTGGCCAGGTTCCGCCGACAAAAAAGAAATCGACCATGAATGTCATACCGATTTCTGGAAATCCACGGGTACCTTAGGCTATAATAAGCATTAAGATAGTTGGAAGGATACTCTTTTCCGAGGATAAGATATGGATGCCGAAGAGACAAAACGTGCAGTTACCGGTGACATAGACGCCCGCCGCCAGCAGCTCAGTGAGCTGAGTCTAAAAATACACGAAAATCCAGAGATAGCTTTCCAGGAGGTAAAGGCGGCCGGGTGGTTGACCGACTACCTGGAGGGGAACGGCTTCGCGATTGAAAAGGGTACTGGCGAACTGCCGACAGCCTTCCGGGCAAGCTACGGGCGGGGTAAGCCGGTCATTGC
>CAYYVO010000094.1:0-7268 GCA_964475175.1 uncultured Dehalococcoidaceae bacterium
GAGCGAATATAAAACCGATGCCCACTGTCTCCAGACATTGAGCGACAGCCTCAGCATCAAGGTCAATCTTCACCCCCAGCGCCTCCAGGACATCGGCGCTGCCGCACTGGCTGGAGGCGGCGCGGTTGCCGTGCTTGGCCACCTTTAGCCCCGCTCCGGCGGCCACAAGTGCCGCGGCGGTGGAAATATTAAAGCTGCCGGAGCCGTCGCCGCCCGTCCCGACGATATCTATGGCGGGACCGGTTATATTTATAGGGGCGGCTTTAGAGCGCATGACGGCGGTCAGCCCGGCGATTTCATCAGGGGTCTCTCCTTTGATGCGTAAGGCAGTGAGAAAAGAGCCTATCTGCGCCGGCGTTGCCTCCCCGCTCATGAGTTCTTCCATAGCGCCGGAGGCCTCCTCGAAGGTGAGGCCTTTGCCTTCTACGAGTGTATTTATGGCTTCTTTAATCATCTTTATCTTCTTCTTCCTTATCCGGCTTTTTCATGTATTCGGAATAGTATTTAAGGCCGGAGCTGATGACATCGGCGATGGCGACACCAGTACCCTTGGACTCCTCTTTCTTTTCGAGTTCCTGTTTTATCTCGTCCAGTTTGGCCATTATCTGCTCGTGTTTCTCCTGCTCACGCTTCCGGTCGTTATCGCGTTTTATCTGTAACAATCCCAGGCAGATAAAGCCCAGGCCGACCAGGACTATGGCAATCTGTAGCTGCGGCATCGAGCCGACGAATGCACTGACGATTATCCCGATGCCGACGAGTATAATTATAACGGCAATCCATTTTATCGAGTTCATTTAAATCTGCCTCCCCACCTGTTTCCCCCTTTCGTAAAAGGAGATAAAGGAGGATTTCCCTTTATTATATCTTATAATTGAGAAAATTCTTCAATAAGTCTTTCCCAACGCTGGTCATGATTGACTCCGGGTGAAACTGGACTCCTTCCACTGCGTATTCGCGGTGACGCATGCCCATAATAATATCGTTGTCCGTCCAGGCGCTCACCTCAAGGCAGTCGGGCAGGGTATGGCGTTTGACCGCCAGGGAATGATAGCGTACGGCGGCGAAGGGATTGGGGAGTCCGGTAAAAACGCCCCGACCGTCGTGGTATATTAGGGAGGTCTTGCCGTGCCTGATTTCGCCGGCGTGGTCGACTACCGCCCCGTAGGCATGACCGATACACTGATGGCCGAGACATACCCCCAGAATGGGCAAATGGTTGCCGAAGCGTATGATAACGTCGTTAGAGATACCGGCGTCCCGTGGATAGCCCGGTCCCGGCGAGATAACGATACGTTCCGGTGCCATCGATTCTATATCGTCCGGGGTAATGGCGTCGTTCCTGACCACGGTCACCTCTTCTCCCAGCTCGCTGAGGTACTGGAAGAGATTGTATGTAAAGCTGTCGTAGTTGTCTATTAGTAGGAGCATGACTAGGCGGCCTCCGCTTGTTCTATGGCGGTCAGGAGCGCCTGGGACTTGTTCAGGCTTTCCTGGTATTCTTTATCGGGGACGCTGTCGGCTACAACGCCACCGCCGGCCTGGACATAGGCGACGCCGTCCTTGACGATGATGGTGCGTATAGCAATGGCGGTATCCATATTCCCGGAGAAGTCGAAATAGCCGACGGCCCCGGCATAAGGGCCCCGCTTGTCCGGCTCCAGTTCGGCGATTATTTCCATGGCGCGTATCTTGGGGGCGCCCGAGACAGTGCCCGCCGGGAAACAGGCGCGCAGGGCATCGAACTGTGTCAGGCCGTTACGGAGCTTACCCTGCACATGCGATACTATATGCATGACGTGTGAGTAACGCTCAATATCCATGAACTGGGTAACCTCCACGGTGCCCGGCTCGCTTATCCTGCCGACGTCGTTGCGGGCGAGGTCCACCAGCCTGACGTGCTCGGCGCACTCCTTTTCGTCGTTCTTAAGCTCTTCGGCCAGCGCTATGTCTTTCTGGCTGTCCTGACTTCGCGGACGGGTGCCGGCGATAGGGTGATTGGAAACGATACCGTCCTCGACGCGTACCAGCAGCTCCGGCGAGGTCCCGACAATATAGAAGTCGTCAAGGTGGAGAAAATACATATAAGGGGAAGGATTGATGGAACGGAGAGAGCGGTAAATAGCGAAGGGGCCGGCGTCCGTAGGCCGTGCCAGGCGCTGCGACGGCACCACCTGGATGATATCGCCGTCGTAAATATATCTTTTAGCGCGATTTACATTGGCTTCGTATTCCGGCTGCGACAGGTTGGATGTCACTTGATAATTATCCGGGGAAGCCGGGAGCGGAGGCTGGGCTGATACCGGCTGATGCAGTCTTTCCACCAGCCTATCTATTTTTTCGGTAGCCTCCCGGTAACTTTTCTCAATATCGCCGTCGAGGTGGACATGAGCAACGACCTTGATAATATGTGTAAGGTGGTCGAAGATGAGGAGGGTATCCACCAGCATCAGCACGGATTCCGGGAGGTTAAGGGGGTCGGCATCCGGAGCGGGGAGTCGCTCGAAGTAGCGGGCAACCTCATAGCTCAGGTAACCAACCATTCCCCCGTGAAAACGGGGCAGACCCTCTACCGGAATAATCCTGTATTTTTCAAACTCCTCAGCCACCATTAACAGCGGGTCGACCGCGTTTCCAGTACCGGTACTCAATACCCGCGCCGGCTCGGTGCCGAGGAAGCTGTAGCGGGCCAGCCGTTCTCCCCCTTCCACGCTCTCCAGCAGAAAGGAATACTTACCGCGGGCAATCTTGAGGTATGCGGAAACAGGCGTATCAAGGTCCGCCTTGGTCTCACGGTAGATAGGAATCAGGTTGCCCTGTTCCTTCAGTTTCTTTACCTCTTCAAGACTCGGATAATACATTACTTCACCATACAAAAAGCCCCCCACCCTTTGAAGGGGCGGGGGGCTATACCGCGGTGCCACCCTTCTTGACCGGTATCCTTTAAAAAGGACAGGACGGTCATCTTTTGCAGGTACAGAGGTGATATTTAGTAACGGCACACCCCGATACCCCGGGATTCTTTAACGCTTCCCCTGCGGCAAAGCCTACTCTCCTTCGGCAAGCTCAGGATTTCGGTTTGCGGCTCCCAAGTCCATTCAGCCCCGGCGCTGGCATCGGCTCACACCTTACCCGACTCTCTGAGCCCCGCTCTGGGACTTACTATTCTTGTTCAAAGCCTTTACATAATTAGGTTGTTTTTCACTTTAGCATGGAGACGGGGAGGTTGTCAAGGGTAACGGTTCTAGGGTGAGGATCATGATATATTCACGTATTTTATTAATTATCTATATCAAGATTTATATCACGTAACATTTTTTTGTATATATCATCGGGGTCAATCATGTGATGCAATATTAATCTCACCCCAAATCCCTTTATACCAATATAACTAGAAATCAACATTCTCGCATATTCACCACGATTTTTATTAGTTACAAAAGGATTGCGAAAAATTTCTTTTACCGCTTTCTGTAATCCTTTATCTGAGAAAATGTATGCAATAAACTCACCTTTCATATCGTCAGGGATTGATTGTATCGCTAAATTCCTATTGAACTTCAGGTGGCTTAATAACTGTATTTCTATCTCTGTTAATGGTGGATCTTGTTTTATCCCCAAGAATTGACCCAAATTTCTTAATATATTCATTTTATTCCTCTATTCATGTTTATTATATAACAATTGTCAAATTACACCCTTTATGAAAGATAGAAATCCTAAATACCTCATAGGGCAGTAGCTAGCGGAGAGGGGCGCCAGCCCCTCTAAAACAAAAATTTCCCTCTCCTTGATAGTAGAGGGGGCCAGGGGGTGAGGTAGATATTTCATCTTAGGTAAAGGGGGATATGGCGAGGGACTCACCTCCGGTTCTTGAGAGTTTGAGCCCAGCTATCAGTTCGTGGGGTTAATGGTTTCCAGGTAAAGCCGGGCAGCGCTGACCCTGAGGTGCTTGGTATTGTACTCGGGGTCGGCCTTGAGCTTGCTGTATATGCTGTTCAGGTGGTGCTCCACAGTTTTAACGTCTATGAAGAGTTTTTCGGCAATAGCCAGGTTCGTGAGACCCTGGGAAAGCAAACTGAGAATCTCAAGCTCGCGCGTGGTAAGCTGATTGAGGAACGGGCTCTCAATCTTTCCGGCAAACATGAATGTAGCCAGCGGGGGGTCGAGGATAACCTGTCCCTGGCTAACCGCTGTAATTATACGGCAAAGCTGTTCGACCTCATCCAGCGAGTGCTTAAGGAACAGCGCTATGCCGCTCCCCACGCACAGGGAAAGACGGCGCAATAGCTCGATATCCTGCGAGCTGTAAAAAACGAGTAATATCACTATTCCCATATCAGGATAGCTGTTCCTGATCTGCTCCAGTTCCTCAATGATATCGACATCCAGTTTTTTAACACTCAGAAGCAGGACATCCGGATTTACTTCTGATATCGCCTGCGGCAGTATGCCGGTTTCTATACTATCCGCAACTCGCGAGATATTGATGTTTGCCGTACTCGATAAGATTTTGCGGTATAACTCGCGGTAGATTTCCTGTTCCTCCACGACACATACGTTTATGGTTTCTGACTTTGTCTTTATCATTGTTCCCCTCGGTTTTTGGCCATTCCCTCTTCGGATGAAGTGCATTAATTCATGTAACTCTTGAATTTTATGTGTATGAAATATGCGAAAACATCACAAAAAGCAGTAAAAATGACACAAAAAAGTCACAGAATTATATGAGGGGACAGATGAACTTCTCTGAAAACACGGGACTAAATAATCACAAATTGATAGAAAAAATAAACAACAACCCCCGCAAAAAGGATGCTGTCCGTACGGTCCAGGAGACCGCCGTGCCCGGGCATCAAATTGCCGGACTCTTTGACACCGGCGCGACGTTTCATCAACGATTCCACGAGGTCGCCGATTTGCCCGAAGACACTGATAAGCAGACCGAGGAGGATAGCCTGCCAGTAGCTCAGCGGAAGCTGGAACGGGGTGGGTAACACAAAGAGAATGCTGATAATCACCGCCCCGACAAGTCCGGCTATAGAGCCCTCCCATGTCTTGCCGGGACTAATGCGAGGCGCCAGCTTATGCCTGCCTATAGCTTTGCCGATAAAGTAAGCGGCGGTATCGGAACCGAAAGTACCGAAAATGGCAATGAATACCAGGTTGCGACCGATGTTCGGGAATTCCGCCGCCCCGGGCTCCAGCCTCAATGATACCAGGTAGCTCAGCAGCCACCCGATATAAAGCGTGCCGGCTATTGCCCACGCCCAGATGTTTATAGAGCCTTCTCTCTTCCGTAGAAACAACAGTATTATCAGAGAAACAATTACAGCCGACGTGAGTAAAATAGGGACTGCCATCTCGTAGGTGCAATGGGGGAAAGTAATAAACAACAGGGTCCAGAGCAGACCGAAACCGGCGAACGGAAACACCCTGGAGATACCGGCCATCCTGTAAAATTCAAGAACTGCCAGTAAACCCCAGATTGCCGCTAGTACAGTGAACCACGGCAGCGGCCCATCGAACCATATGGCCACAATGACGAGGGGAATACCCCAGAGTGCAGTTATGAGTCTTTTTCTGAACATGCGGCATTCGATTCCAGCCCGCCGAAACGCCTTTTTCTCTGGCTGTAGGCCAGCAGGGCTTTTTTCAGTTCAGCTTCATTAAAGTCGGGCCAGAGTACCGGTGTAAAATAATACTCGGCGTAAGCGCTCTGCCATATCAGGAAGTTGCTGGTGCGGAATTCACCACCGGTACGTATTACCAGGTCTACATCGGGGAAGTCGGCAGTATAAAGATAGTTCCCGAATGACCCCTCATCGATATTATCAGGGGGAATATTTTGCTCAATAATTTTACGCATGGCATCCAGTATCTCGGCGCGCCCGCCGTAATTAAAAGCAAAGCCGAGGGTCAGGCCGGTATTTCCGGCGGTAAGCTCCAGCGCTTTTTTTATTGAATCCTGCAGGGTAGGGAGGAGACCGTCCAGGTGGCCGATATGGTGTATTTTAACGTTGTTTTTATGAAGCTCTCGGGACTCTTCTTCGATGACGTCTTCCAGCAGGTTGAATAATCCAAAAACTTCTTCCTCGGGGCGGTTCCAGTTCTCCGTGGAAAAGGCATACAGTGTCGTGTACTTTATGCCATTATTGTCAAGGTATTTGATAATGGGACGTATATTTTTTACCCCGGCCCGGTGCCCCTCCAGACGGGGCTGAAGACGCTGTTCCGCCCATCGGCCATTGCCGTCCATTATAAAAGCAACATGACGCGGAACACCGGTTGTGTTATCCATACTCTTTACGGCAATTACAGTCTTGAATTAAAAAGACGGGCAGGAACAGGTTATTGTGGTCAGACTTCCATGAGTTCTTTTTCTTTATCTTTACCGAAGGTTTCGATTTCGGTCATAAAAGCATCCGTAATTTTCTGCATCTGGTCTTGAGCACGCTTATAATCGTCCTGGGATATCTCTTTATCTTTCTCCAGCTTCTTCAGCTCGTTCATGGTATCGTGACGCAGGTTGCGCAACGCTATCCGCCGCTCCTCGACCCTCTTATGCACAATCTTGATAAGTTCCTGCCGGCGTTCTTCGCTGAGCGGCGGAATGCTTATCCTGATAATATTGCCGTCGTTAGAGGGATTCAGGCCGAGTTCGGACTTTAGTATGGCTTTTTCGATGCTGCTTATGCTGCTTTTATCCCACGGCTGTATAACCAGCAGTCCGGCTTCCGGTGCGGATATACCGGCTATCTGGTTAAGCGGAGTGGGAACGCCGGCGTATTCCACCTTAACGTGCTCAATCAGGGCCGGGCTCGCGTGACCGGTGCGGATAGTTGCCAGGTCAGCGCGGAACACCTTTATCGAGCCCTTCATTTTGTCTTCCATACTTTTTAAAGCTTCGTTAACCATATTAACTCTCACTTGATACCAGTGTACCTATCGGCTCACCGAGGACGACTCTTCGCATGCCGTCATGGGCCTCAAGGTCAAAGACAATTATCGGCAGCTTATTATCAAGACATAAAGACAGGGCGGTATTATCCATTACTTCAAGGCGCTTATTCAAAGCCTCCAGGTGGGTAAGGTGGTCGTATTTTTTAGCATCGGGATGTTTCAGAGGGTCGGCGGAGTAAATGCCATCCACGTTATTCTTGGTCATGAGGAGGACTCCGGCGCCGATTTCTATAGCGCGCAGGGCGGCAGCCGTATCGGCGGTCATATAGGGATTACCGGTTCCTCCGGCGAAGATTACCACTCTT
>CAYYVO010000095.1:0-1882 GCA_964475175.1 uncultured Dehalococcoidaceae bacterium
ACTCATTATCGCTCCTGCTAAATAAAAGAGATACTTTTTTAGGATTCATATTACCGTGGGTTTCTTTGTTAATCATGAGATTGGGCGCCAAGGCGCAGACGCCGATGCAGGCAACTGTTTCCAGGGTATACTCCATATCTTCGGTGGTTTCACCCTCGCCGATACCCAGGTGCTGCCGCACCAGTTTCAGAATCGAATTGCCGCCGCGTACATGGCAGGCGGTGCCGCGGCAGACCCTGACGATGTTCTTACCGCGGGGCTCGGTATAAAGTTGCGCGTAGAAAGTAACCACTCCCTGCACCTGGCTGGGGAATACACCGAGGGCATTTGAGATGATGGGTATAGCCGCGGGGGGAATATAGCCGACCTTTTCCTGTATCTCCTGGACCAGGGGTATCAGGGCCCAGCGGCGCCCCCGGTAACCCGCGATGATTTTTTCTATCTGCTTCAGGTTAACTTTGGGGGGCTTTTTAAGCTTGGCCATCGGCGGCAATCCTTTCCAGTCTTACAGCGCATGATTTAAGCGCCGGGGACTTGGCTTGTTTATCCAGAACGGTACCGAAAATCTCGTAAACAGGAGTATCCGGGAAGGATATGGGCATAAAGAGCAGACCCCGGGACAGCATACTATCGATTTTTGCAGGAGCGGATAATTCTCCCTGAGTTGAAATTATTCTTACTTTATCACCATCGTTGACACCGAGTTCTTTGGCGTCTTTATCATTAATCTCAATCCAGGCTTCGGTACTAAACCGGCTCAGTCTGAATGAATGTGAGGTTCTGGAACCGCTGCCGAATTGAAACCGGCTGGAGCCGACGATTAACGTAAACGGGTATCCATCCGTAGCCGCATCCTGCGGAGGGCTGTAGCTTACCGGCGAAAATCGCCCGAAGCCACTGGGGAATAGACCTTTATAAAGTCGTCTTGTCCCCGGTGTGTTGCCCGATTCATCGGTAAGGTCCATGCCCAGGGAATCGGTTTCTCCGTAAGAAATATGACTATAGAAAGGCACCATCTCTTCTATTTCTTCCATTACCTGTTGCGGGGAGGAGTAGGACATCGGGGTGCCCATTGCCTCCGCCAGCTTGAGAATTATTTCTCCGTCGGGCAGGCTTTCTCCTACCGACTCGATAGCCTTGTGAATTCGCTGGACTCTCCCCTCGAAGTTGGTAAAAGTCCCGTCTTTCTCGGCAAAGCTGGCCGCAGGCAACACTACCGATGCCAGGCTTGCGGTTTCTGTAAGGAACATATCGGTGACCACCAGGAAGTCCAGTGAAGAAAGTGCTTTCCTGACCGAAGCTGGCTGGGGGAAACTGGCCACGGGATTTTCTTCCATGATAAACATCCCTTTGAGACTGCCGTCCCCGGCCTTTTCCATCATCTCCACCGCCGTAAGGCCGACTTTATCGGGCAGCTGGCAACGCCAGCGTTCCTCGAACTTTTGCCGGCTTTGAGGGTCATCAATGCTCTGGTAGCCGGGCAGAAAACCGGCCAGAGTACCCATATCGCCAGCCCCGTGAGCGTTGTTTTCACGCTGCAGGGCGAAAATGCCGCCGTGGTGTCCGGTGTTTCCGGTGAGCATGGCCAGGTTGGCGATAGCCGCGACGGCGCTGGTTCCGGTCGGGTGCTGGGTGATGCCGTTCCCATAAACTATTGCCGCTTCTTCGGCGCCGGACAGGATGCGGGCGACCTGTTGAATTTCTTTTTTAGGGATGCCCGTGATTTCTTCCACGTAGGCCGGAGTATAGTCGTCCAGGCTTTCTGCCCACTGGGGGAAGTTATCCGTCATACGGGTAACGTACTCGACATCCAGTTTCTTTTCATTGATAATCACTCTGGCGAGACCGTTAAGCAGGGCGATATCGGTGCCCACTTTGGGAC
>CAYYVO010000095.1:1892-7267 GCA_964475175.1 uncultured Dehalococcoidaceae bacterium
GCGGCCCGCTTGATGGCGTACGCCACGCCGGGAGCCGAGATTTCCGGGTTGGCCCCGATGACTATAATTACTTTCGATTTCTCTAAAGAATCCAACGAACCGGTCGAGCCGGCATATCCTATCGAGCCGCCAAGACCGATACGACTGGCTGCGCTGTAGAGTCGGCTGCCGTTATCGATGTTATTCGTGCCAATGACGACGCGGGCGAATTTCTGGAGTAAATAGTTCTCTTCGTTGGTGCACTTGGAGGAGCCGAAGAAGGCCAGGGCGTCAGCGCCGTGGCTATCTTTGATTTTCTTGAATTCATCGGCTATCCGCGAGAGGGCTTCTTCCCAGGTTGTCTCCTGAAGCTCGCCGTCTACCTTAACCAGTGGAACCGTCAATCGTTCCGGACTGTGAATAAAGTCGTACCCGTAACTCCCGCGGACACATAAAGTGCCCCGGTTTGCCTGGCTATCAGCAGCCGGTCTGGCACGGACTACTCTACCGTCCTTAATTCCCAGGCTTATATTGCAGCCGCAGCCGCAATAATTGCACACGGTCGTAACCGTGGTTGTCGTGGTTCCGGTATACGTCCTGTTCTTTTCCATGAGGGCGCCGGTAGGGCAAATGGACACACAGACTCCGCAGAACGTACACTCGGACTTTTCCAGCGGCATATCGTTAAGGGTGGCTACTTTAGCGGCAGGGCCACGGTGGATGTAGTCGATAGCTCCTTCGACGACCAGCTCCTGGTCGACGCGGATGCATTTGCCGCAAAGGATGCACTTGGAAAGGTCGCGCTCGATGAAGGGATTGAGCTCCTCGATAACGTCTGACTGCGGTATTCGGTCGAATTCTATTTCGCCGATACCCATTTCGGCGGCAAGTTTACGTAGCTGGCAGCTGTTGCCCTTATCGCAGACGAGACAGATGTCCGGATGACTGGCCAGCATTAGCTTGAGGATTTGTTTGCGGTGCTCCAGTACCTTCTGAGATTGCGTATTAATGGTCATACCGGGAGCAATTGGAGTGACGCAGGAAGCCAGCAGGGCGCCGTTGCGTTCATCTTCTACCAGGCACAACCGGCAGGCCCCTGTAGAAGCCAGATTGGGGTCGTGGCAGAGTGTGGGGATATATACACCTGATTCCAGCGCCAGGTCAAGTATCGTCGTTCCCGAATAGCCGCTAACTTCTACCCCGTTTAAAGTAATTGTTACTGCTTCCACTGGCAATCTCCCGGCTTTATCATTGTGGTTGGAGCGATTCAATCCATGACTGGTCGCCCCGCGCTACCGACCGTATACCGGTTATAAGCCGGGAACTTGCAGCCGCTTTGGGAATAAATCCCACGGCTCCTACCTGGCGACTGGCCAAAACGTTTTCCTGGTCATCATATTGTGTCAGCATGAGAACCTTGGAAGATTTGCATTTCTGGCATATTTCTTTGGCGGCGTCCAGACCGTTCATTTCCGGCATGACAATATCCATTATCACCACGTCAGGCACCAGCTCTATGGTCTTTTCCACGGCTTCTTTACCGTTAACTGCCTCACCGATTACTTCCATATCCCTCTGCAGGGTCAGTACCGACCTTATTCCATCCCTGACTACGGCATGGTCATCGACGATTAATACCCTGATTTTCTTGGTTGCCCTGTCCAGCAGTTTCTGGATGCGGGGTATCAGTGCCGACGGTTCGACCGGTTTGGCGAGGAAGTCCTCGGCGTCGCACTGCATCCCCTCATCTCTCCGCCACCCCTTGATCAGCTGCTGGGCGGGTGCGGCGTTGATAACCATGATGGGCAGGTTGCTGAATCCCAGCGTCTGTTTCATCCATTTGTGGAACACGAACGCGTCACCACGGGGCATAATCGTTCCGAGGACGACCATATCCGGTTCCTCGTGGCGGACTGTTTTCTCTGCCTCTTCACGGTCACATGCACTGCATACGGAGTAGGCTGCATTCTCCAGAGTCTCTTTCAGAGCCTCGACGAAACTGGCCTCATCATCTACAATTAAAATTTTCGCCTTCTTTTCCATGTTGAGCCTCCTTTATAGAAGCACCTATACGTAACACTATAACCCTCTTTTACACAAAGAAAAACAGGGTCTTTACCCCGATGGTTAACGGGAAAAAACCCTGAATTTATGCATTAAAATACTTGTTTACATAACGTGTGCAAAATAGACATACCACAACAAAGTAAACGATGGAATAGCGGCTGCTATCGTGCCTGGTTTATATATTGATGATGCCCTTGCGCAGGGCGTATTTTACCAGTTCGATGCGATTATGAATGTCGAGTTTGGCCATGAGGTTTGTCTTGTGCCCCTCCACGGTTTTGGGAGTGATGACCAGCAGATTGGCTATTTCCTGCGCGCTGTAGCCCTCGGCCAGCAGCTTGAGCACATCCCTTTCCCGCTCAGTCAGCTTGTTATAGGGGTCCTCATCAAGGCGTTTACCGGTGGTCTGCTGGTAGTTTTCCACCAGCAGCTTGGCTACGGAGGGAGTAAGGTAGGATTCTCCCTGATAGACAGACCGAATGCCCATAACGAGTTCGGTGGAAGCTCCTGCCTTGCTGATAAATCCCGAGGCTCCTGACTCGATAACTGGAAAAACGTATTCTTTATCATCGTGCTGGGTGAGGACCAGCACCTTTGTCTTGGGGAATTCCTTGCTAATACGGCGGGTCGCCTCCAGGCCGCCCATAACAGGCATAGCGATATCCATGAGCACTATGTCCGGGTGCAGCTCCCTGACTACATTAAGCGCTTCGTAGCCATTGGTAGCCTCGCCCACCACCTCGATGTCTCCGGTCAGGGCAAGCAGGGCGGATATGCCGTCACGCACGATGGTATGGTCGTCAACTACGAGTACTCTTATCTTTTTCATATTCTATTTCCTGGCCGATGGGGATTTTTGCCCAGACGGTAGTTCCTTTTCTGATATCCGATTCTATACCGCTGGTGCCGCCGAGAAAACCTACCCGTTCTCTCATGCTGAACAGACCGCGGCCCCGCCCGCTTTCCTCTACATCCGTAATCTCGGAAACATCGAACCCCTGGCCGTCGTCAGTGATAGTGAGTAGGAACTGGTCCAGCTGGTATTCGAGTACGATGGCGGTATTCTTCGCTTCAGAATGCTGGGCAATATTGCCGATGGCCCCCTGTATGAACCTGAAGAGGGCTGCCTCGACATCCGGCGGGAACCTCATCTCGGTCCCTCTGGTTTCCACCGAAACGTTGATCTCCAGCGGCTGTAGCCTGGTCTCCGCATACTGCCGGACGGCCGGCACCAGTCCCAGCGTATCCAGCAGGGCCGGGTGAAGGTTGGAAATGAGCCGGCTTACCTCATTATGTACCTGCACGGTCAGTGCCTGGACTTTCTTGAGACCGGCAACGAATGCGTCATCCTGTTTGCCGGAAATAGCGGACATTTCTATCAGAGCCTGTAACTGAAGGGCTATACCGGAAAGTGACTGGCTGGTCTCGTCATGCAGCTCGCGGGCGATTCTGCGGCGTTCGTCCTCCTCTGCAACCAGGTTCTGCCGGGCAAGCCGGCGCAGCCTTTCTCTGGCTCCCCTGAGGCGTTCGTATAGCCTGGCCTGTTCGATGGCGATACCAAGCTGGTCGCCGATGGCGTACAAAAGGTGCATATCGTTGGTGGTGAAGTTGCGCGGCATACGGCTGGCCACGTTCAGGACACCGAGGACGGTATCCCTGGCGCGTAGGGGTACGCAGATATATGCCTTTAGTCCTTCGGCCAAAATCTGTTCACGGTGCGCCACGTGCGGGTCTGATGAGATGTCTTTGAGAAGGACGGCTTTTCCGCTTTGCGCGACGCTGCCGGTAATGCCTTCTCCCAGGTTAATGCGCACGTTCTCGACGAACTCCTTGCTCAGTCCCCGGTGGACGATATGGGAAAGACTCTGCGTCTTTTCATCTATGAGCAGGTTTTCCCCTATGGTGCCGTTCCTGATGTCCACCTCGCTATCGAGACCGACGCCTAGGATGGCATCCAGGTCCCAGAGTCCACTCACGGCGGCCGAGATTCTGCTGAGTATCAGTACCTCGGAGGGATGCTCTTCAGTTTTTTGCCTGGCCCTTGGCGTTTTTTTACTTTTGATATCCGACTTTACCATAATCCGGTGCTCGCGGTCACGAAGATTAAATTGTATAGCATAGCGTATAGTAAAACTTTAAACTTGTCAAACGATTTGCGGATTGGTATTCAAAGGATTGTTTAAGCGTATCATGGCAGTATTGTATTACTCTCCTTGTTAACTATGCTAAGATATAATCGTTAAAAATGTGAGAGGTGGTCAGACTATGTTTAAAGTGCGGTGCAAGCTTATATCGTTCGAAGGTGATGAAAAGAGGTATCCCTGCCACTTCCGCTATAAAATCGGTGATGAGTTCTATTACGACGGGGTGAATTTTACCGGCGGGGTGTGCGTGGGACTGTTAGCCTCGATGATGCCGGTTATTCACGGTGTTTTCCTGCTGGGGCATAAATCCTCCGAGAACGTTTTTTCCCTGTATCGCGGCCATGACGCCATCGACACGGGCATGGCCTCTTACGACGGCGTTGGATTTAAACCGCTGAAAACGCTGGCGGGAGGCACGCCGACGAGTTTGCCCGCTCAGGACTCGAACCCGATTCCGGAAGTACTTTACACGACAACGACTTACGGCGATCGGCTGATTCGTTTGGCACAGAATCCGGCACAGTTGGCGGCGAAACCGGCACAGTTGACCCCGATCTAGCGGCTGTGGTGCAGGCATGGACGGATCTGCCCGAGTCGGCCCGGGAAGCCGTGCTGCGGATCGTGGCCGAGGCCCGGCGGCGTGGCGAAGTGGGCAGCCCTTAGTCGTCGAGTTTTGCCCCCGGTCGCTGGTCGCCGGAAATCGATCCAGACCGGTGGGGGTGATGAGCCTCTCCCACGTCAGATAACCGGTCGGCACAGGCCACCCAAACAGTGTCAAGATAGGCAAGGAACGACTGCATGGTCGCAAGGGAGCGCACTACGGGGGTCCAGTGAGGGAACCTTCGCGCTGGTGGAACCAATTGCGGCCGGCCCACCGCCACTCTGTCCCCCCAATTCGCAGCACGAACGCCGGCCTTCTGTCTCTCTCGGACGCGGTAACTCCCTCCAAGCGAGTGGCGGCCGGTTCCACCTGGTCTTGGATCGCACATGGCGATGACACAACGGTTTGCGGTGGGCTGAGGAGGGGACGCGTCGCGAGTCCAGCGTACCTGCGTCGCGCGCACCCTGCCGCATGATGGCACTGGCCTACTGACGGTGATATGCTGAATCCTGGCCTGGATCGATGGGCCGTAATGCAGTTGACCTGACTCCATGGGAGGCGCTGAATGGCCGGTTCTCCAATTG
>CAYYVO010000096.1:0-7251 GCA_964475175.1 uncultured Dehalococcoidaceae bacterium
TTTTCATATTACCATCCTGGTAATGACATTCACCGGGATGTCAGCCGCAGACGAGAACCCCGTCAGCCCCCTTTTCAAAGGCTTTGAGGACGAAGGTGGGGTCTACCCTCCCGGAGCACATGACCCGCACCACCCGCACGTTGGGGGCGTACTTTTTCCGGGATGTACCGGCGAGGTCGGCTCCGGCGTAAGAACACCAGTTACATAAAATGCCCACTATCTTCGGTTCAAAGCTCATGCCAATACCCCCTCAATCTCGGACATAATCTGTTCGGCGGTAAAGTGTCTGCCGATAATGGCGCCGCTGGGGCAGGCCGCCACGCAGGTGCCACAGCCTTTGCAGAGTGCTTCATTAATATGGGAGACCTTCTTTTCTTCATCAAAAGTAATGGCCTTATATGAACACAGGTCAATGCATATCTTGCAGCCGGCACAATACTCTTCGTCCACGACGGCTATGGCGGACTCTATTTCGACATTGCCCTCGCTAATCATAGCCAGGACCCTGGCGGCGGCGGCCGAGGCCTGAGCTACTGTATCCGGGATATCCTTGGGTCCCTGGCAGCAGCCGGCGACGAAAACGCCGTCCGTGGTTGTGGCAACAGGGTCAAGCTTGGGGTGCTTCTCCAGGAAGAACCCATCCGCCTTCCGGCTCAGGGAGAAAAGCCTGGCTGTATCATCCACATCGGCACGGGGCTCCAGGGCGGTGCTTAAAACGACCATATCAACCGGCAGGCGCAGTTTGCGGCGGAGTAAGGTATCCTCAACGATTACCATCAGCTTGCCCTCTTCCGAGGGGTTTTCGATGATGTCGGTAATCTCGCCGGCCTTTCCGCGCACGAAATTCACGCCTTCTTCCTGGATTCGCTCATAGAACTCCTCGTATCCCGAGCCGGCGCACCGCATGTCGATATAGAGCTGATATACCTTTGCATCGGGCACCTTTTCCCGCAGCAAATGGGCGAATTTCAGCGAGTACATACAGCAGACACGCGAGCAGTATTTATGATAGTTGGCATCCCGGCTGCCGATACAGTGCAGGATGGCGACGCTACGCGGTGGTGAACCATCTTTAAGAATTATCTTGCCGTCCGTGGGGCCGGAGGCATTGCTCATCCTCTCAAATTGGATACCGGTGATGACGTTATCATACTGCCCGTAACCAAACTGTGTCATTACGGAGGGGTCGAACGAGTCAAAACCACTGGCGACGATGATGTTGCCGACTTCGACTTCGACCGTTTTCTCGGTTTGCTCGAAGTCGATAGCTTTGGCTTCGCAAAACATCTGGCAGGCGCCGCATTTCCCCTTAATCAGATAGGTGCATCGTTCGGGATCAATAACGGGTATATTAGGTACCGCCTGGGGGAAGGGAGTATAGATAGCCTTTCTCGTGCCCAGACCGCAGTCGAACTCATTATCGGCCTTCATCGGGCATTTTTCCTGGCAGGTGCCGCAGCCGGTGCATTTACTTTCATCCACGTAGCGCGGCTTTCTTTTTATCTTGATGTTGAAATTACCCACATAGCCTGACACATCCACAACCTCACTATATGTCATCAGTTCGATGTTTTCGTTTGACCTCACCGAGGCCATCTTCGGGGTGAGTATTCAGGCAGAGCAATCTAATGTCGGGAAGGTCTTATCAAGCCGCGCCATGTTACCGCCTATCGATGGCTCCCGCTCCACGAGATAGACCTTATGACCGGCATCGGCTATCTCAAGGGCTGCCTGAATACCGGCAATACCGGCCCCAACGACCAGCGTACACGGATTAACGGCGACCTCCTTCTTTTCCAGCGGCTCATGAAGGAAGACGCGCCTCACAGCGGCACCAACCAGCGCCTTGGCTTTCTCGGTAGCCATATCCTTGTCCGTATGTACCCAGGCACACTGCTCACGAATATTTGCCATCTCGAACAGGTAAGGATTGAAATCGACGCTGGACAGCATACGACGGAAAGTAGGCTCGTGAAGGCGCGGCGAACAGGATGCCACCACGATGCGATTCAGTCCATGCTCCTTTATATCGTTTTTTATCAGGTCCTGGCCGGGGTCGGAGCACATGAATTTATAGTCCTGTACGATAGCCACGGATGGTAAATCCCGGGCATATTCGACAACCTGCGCCACATCAACGGTGCCGGCAATATTAGCGCCGCAGTGGCAAACATAGACGCCGATTTTAGGCTCCATTTTCCACTCCTTATAGATAGTTTGCCAGCACTTTTTCTACCGGTACTATACTGGTCTTTAAACCAAGGTCCTTTTCTTCAAGTCCAAAAGCGATGCCCATCAGCTGGGTGAAGAAGAGGATAGGAAGGTTGTATTGTGTCTTGAATTTCCTGTTAACCCGCTTCTGATATGCGTCCAGGTTCGTCTGGCACAGCGGGCAAACCGTAACCAGACATTGCGCCCCGTTGCTCGTGGCACAATCAAACAGCTTGTGAATAAGGTCCAGCGCTATGTCTTCTTCCGAAATAATCAGAGAGCCCCCGCAGCAGCGAGTCTTTAGCGGGAACGGTACCGGCTCAGCCCCGAGACTGGTTATTAGCTTATCCAGCGACTGGGGATTTTCCGGGTGGTCGAAACCGAAATTGGGACGGACTACCTGGCAGCCATAGTAGGGTGCTACCTTAAGCTCGCTGAGGGGTTTTCCCACCCTGGATTCAATGGCATCATAACCAACGTCGGTGGTAAACACATCAAGCATGTGCCTGACCTTCACTGTACCGTGGTATTCCAGGCCTCCGGCAGCCAGGGCCTCATTTACTCTGGCCTTAAACTGGGGATACCCATTAAGGTAGGTATTCGTACGATTAAATATAACGTAGCAGGCGCTGCACGGCGTCACCATACCCAGCCCCTTTTTCTCGGCAAGGGCGAGGTCGCGTGCCGCCATACAGTAGGCCCCCAGTTCATCGACTGAGCCTGAGGGTGTCGAGCCGCAGCAGTTCCAGTCTTCAAGCTCAACCAGTTCCATATCTAGCGCCTTGCTCACGGCCTGAGTTGACCAGTTATATGCCTTGGCCCCTCCGTCAGAGGCAGAACAGCCCGGGAAATATGTATAGTATTTCAACTGACACCTCCCAGAGATTCAGCTTTATCAAGGATGGCTCTAAGCTGATCGGTTCCTTCCGGGGTAAGCCTTCTGGCCCTTATAGAGAGGCGTCCTCGCTTAAACAAATTCCATGCTATCGGAATCATTTTCCAGGCACGTAATGGATTGCTCAGCATGTAAAACCAGGTCATAAACCCGAATTCAGGTAAGCTGCCCAGGGCACAGGCAAAGTGGTTGAAGCTTCGGTACATGGTAGGCGTGAAAGACCCGGCATAGCTCATTCCATCTCGCATCGCCAGACACTCAAAGGCATGCATCAGGCCGGTCTGTTTAATACCTCTCGGGCAGCGCACCGTACATAGATAACATGACAGACAATACCACATTGCGTTACTGGATAATACTTCATCGCGCAGTCCTGCCCGGGCCATGGCGATAAGCTGTGAAGGTGTATGCTGCATTTTATCGGCGTTAGGGCAGGAAGCGGTACAGGTGCCGCATTGAATACAGAGTCGAATACCCTCACCACCCGGTATAGCGCATATCTCATCTACAAAAGTATCAGGTCTTGTATCTAATACCATAACACCTCCCCTCATTGCGAGATATGAATTAAAAAATTACTAATTTGTATTGGCAGGTAATGCGTAATATTTGCAAACAAAAACGGGAGCGATAATCCTCCCGTTAACAGCACTAACGAATCTTTACATTCTCCATCCATGTCTCTCGCCTTCTATCGGATAAAAACAAATATTTCCAGTAACCCAGCAGGAGCTACCGGTTTTAAACAATTGGCCACGACTGTGTAGACCAATAACTATTTCTGCTTATGCAACCCTGTGAATGACAGGTTCCTTAAAACTTGTTGCCGTTCTCCTGTGCTGGATGCGAGTTCGGTGGCGCAGCCTCTCTATTGCTACTTGATACAGGCCGCTGATAACGGCTGCCCAGATCAATACAGGTACCAGAAGAACGACGGGAAGGGCAACTGCGACAGCTACCGCAACCTGCCAGCCAAAATGACTCTGGAAAAACCAGATGAGAATAGCGTAAATAGATAGGGGTGCAATAACAGCGAGAGCAATTCGCGTTACCCTGCCGGCAGTTTCCATCATTCTATATGTCACCTTATTGCGGAGAGCTGCATATATTCCACCGATATTCAGATACCAGATCAATATTACGGGGAAAAGTATTATTGTAACAGCAAATAAAAGTACTATAAAAATCTGCCATTCCATTTTTCTACAACCTACGGTTATATTTTATATCTGACGCGCATATATGGCTTCCGTCTTGATACGTATTTTCACGTTCTTGTTCTAGGTAATTATACCTATGCAACAAGCGTTTTCACCTGTTTCTGAACATCAGATACAGGTGATATTCCGGTAAAGCACTAATATAAACTCAGTCCCGAGCTTTGGAAATCGTCCTCGGCCTCTGGTGCTTATCGTACTTAGCGATTTTATTAAGCTCTACCGGATTGATTATTGTATAACTCAATCGAGAAACGGATTTACCCCCGGTACGACGTATATCGAGCCAAAACGGCAGAATTTCCGGACACCGGACTGTTGTTTCAGTTTCTCGACCTCTTTATTCTCAATAAGGATAAACGTTCCGAACTTGTCCTCTATTTCCTGGGTGAGGGGACAGATGCCACATTCGTAGTTGAGATCACAAACTCGATACGAGAGGGCGCCAATTTCCGCTAGCTTATTTTTCTTCTCTATTTTTTTTCCTTCGGTTTCTCCTAATGCAGCATTTAAAACTTCTTTAAGGGCATCGACCTTGAAGGGTTTGGGTAAATAATTAAGGATGCCAAGATTACCCCCTTTTTCGTAAGTCTCTTTCGACGGGAAAGCGGTAATAACGACACCTTTGATCTCAGGTCTAAGCTTTTTAGCTATTTCAAATAACTGTAGACCATCGATATCCGGCAGCTTTAAATCCAGAATGATGACTCCATACGGCTCTTTTTGGATTCTCTCTAAGGCCTGTTCTCCGGTTTCTACGCTATCAATAGAATATCCGTCTTCGGTTAGCCATTCATTTAAACCATTTCTTACTGAAGGTTCATCCTCCACAAGTAAAATTTTCTTTTCCTGCGTTTTCATAGCTTCACCTCTGTACCAATCTTAATTCTAATAGTCAAATTGAACTTCCGTTTTGTTGCTTAATTATCATTTGTTATATTAGGTATTTATGCTTATTTCAGGGAATTAGTCTATATTTTCTTGTAATAAAATCTTCCTATAGCCTAAAATAAAGACGCTTAACACCGGCAGGGAATTGAGTGGCTGATGGTCCATAGGACTGGTATCATACACGCCAGGCCTCCGAAGGGTTATACAATTACTTGCGTCTCTAATATAAGAATGTTTATGGGTGAGAGAAATCATGGCAGGTAAGCAGGCAAATCAGGACTCACAGCAAGTTCGGAGAAAAAGCTTGCTCAGGAAATTGATTGATGGTATGCCCCAAAAAGTGACTACCGGATTTTGGCGGAGTTATCATTTCTGGATAATCTTTGTTGTTTTCTTATTGGGCACTTTCATCTACTATGTTGACGAGTCTCCGTGGACTGACCTGCCGATACTCAGTAACAGTTTCTTCTCCGGCGTTCACGATGTGCATCGGACAATATTTTTAGTTCCTTTAGTCTACGCGGCTCTCGTATTCAGAGTACGGGGCAGCCTGATAGCTTCATTCGCATTCCTGTGTGTGGTTCTCCCCCGCGCGTTGATTTATTCTCCCTATCCCGACCCGTTATTAAGGGCGCTCATATTTGTCGTCGCTGCGTTTCTTGTTTGCCTACTCGTGGCAACCCAGCTCGACCAGTTTGAAAGAGAAGAGAAGGCTCGTAAAGAGCTGGATACTGCTTATCGTCAGCTCAAAGAAAGCCAGGAGCAACTGATTCAGGCTGAGAAGTTGAACTCCCTCGGCCAACTGGCAGCAGCTATTGCTCATGAGGTTAATAATCCGATATCCGGTGTAATAATCCATACCCAGTTAATGAAGAAAAATCTCGATGCCGATAAGTTGACTACAGAAAAGGCGCTGAATTACTTATCAACAATAGAATCAGAGCTTATGCGCTGCAGCCGGTTAATCGGTAACCTGCTGGACTTTGCCAGACAAACAAAGCCGTCTTTTCAACCGGTAAATTTGAACGAGATTCTCTATAGAGCTTTTAATTTGGTTTCACACTCAGCCTCGTTGAAGCATATCATGGTGGTAAAAGAACTTGAGCCATCTCTATCCGGGGTAATAGCTGACCCGAATCAGCTTCAACAGGTTTTTATTAATCTAATGCTAAATGCCGTTCAAGCAATGCCTGATGGAGGAACGATGACCTTGCGCACCTCAAGTAGTGGTGAAAATGAGATAAAAATAGATATTGAGGATACAGGCGCCGGTATTTCAAACGAAAATATGCAAAAGCTTTTTACTCCCTTCTTTACCACAAAAAAGGAGGTTAAGGGAGTAGGTTTAGGCCTGGCTGTCTCTCATGGAATAATCCAGCAGCATAATGGGAGAATAGAATTCAGAAGCGAAGTAAAAAAAGGCAGTACTTTTTCTATATATCTAAATAATATAAATAATAAAGATGATAATTAGCTCTTGGCCCTTGTTTTCGGCTTGAATTCCGGCATCTCTCTCACCTGAGAAGAATTAGAATGCCCCCAATGGAATTCGAATCCATGTTCTAATTCCTCGTCAGGGAGGAGCTGCTTTAGGGCTGCTGCGGCGTCTATGATTGTCCTTATGAGATCTCGTGCCTGTGGGGTTAGGGTCGTGGTTCCCGTGCTCCCGATGGTCTGCATTGCAGCACCTCCTTTCTCGGATTGTTCATTTCTCTGTATGAGTTAAACAATTAGATGGGTATTATAGTTTTATAGATATAGAGTAACATAATGGGGGCGGTAAAACCAGAAGCAAATAAGTTTTACTGGAGATTTTGTAAATACTTGAAGACTGTAATACGTATAACTTACATTACACGCTAATTAAAATCAAGCTCGATTTTTACAAGAAAGCATATCAACAATCTCTAATTCCACCTACATCGGAATTTTTCGCTTTGAAGGTGTATCAATCCATTCTTCGATAGGCGGTTCCAGATGACTGACCTTTCCCCCGAAAACAGCTACACCATGAATTAGAGTCTTCCGGTATAATGA
>CAYYVO010000097.1:0-7221 GCA_964475175.1 uncultured Dehalococcoidaceae bacterium
AATCAAAAGAAGTTCAACAACCTGCTGGCATCGACCACGTGCATAATCGATGCCCTGCTGGGCACGGGTCGTATGCGACCCCTGGAAGGTCTGTTCAAAGAGGTGCTGGAAAAGGCATCTGCTGCCAGGAACAGTCGCAATGTCACTATAGTTGCGGTAGATTTACCATCGGGGATGGACGCCGATACCGGCGCTGTCGACCCCGCCTGCCCTTTTGCCGATATTACCGTTACGCTGGCCTTTCCCAAGCTGGGACTATTCAGCTTCCCCGGCGCCGAGAGGTTGGGGAGGCTCAAGATAGCCGATATCGGCATACCGGAATCGCTGGCGGATAATCTGACCACCGAGCTCATCACCGACTATGTGGCCCGATCTTTACTCCCCAAGCGTCCCCTCGATGCCAACAAGGGTACCTTCGGCAGGGTGCTGGTAACGGCCGGCTCTATTAACTATATCGGCGCTGCCTACCTGGCCTGCACAGGGGCATTAAGAGTCGGCGCAGGACTGGTAACGCTGGCTACGACCCCCACACTGCAGCCGAGTCTCGCCGTCAAGCTTACCGAGGCGACATACCTCCCCCTCCCCGAGTCCCACCCCGGCATCATCTCGGTAGAAGCCGCCGAGATAATCGCCCGGTACCGCAACCAGTACGATGTTTTCCTGCTGGGCTGCGGCCTGGGACAGGACTCTTCAACAGTCGACTTCGTCAGCTCGTTAATCCTGGAAAAAGAGCTGCCGCTCTCGGTACTGGACGCCGATGCCCTTAATATCCTGCCCCGTATCCCGGACTGGTGGCAATGGCTTACCGATGATGCAATTCTGACGCCGCACCCCGGCGAAATGGCTAGATTATGCCGTTTGACGACAGACGAAGTGCAGTCCGACCGCCTGGGAATAGCCAGACGCTTCGCCGCCGAGTGGCATAAGACGATTGTCCTCAAAGGGGCTTACACCGTTATCGCCAACGCCGACGGCCGCTGCCGTATCAGCCCGTTTGCCAATCCGGGGCTGGCCTCGGCGGGGACGGGAGACGTCCTGGCGGGGGCGGTTGCGGGACTGGTGGCGCAGGGACTTACGCCTTTCGATGCCGCTTCACTCGGCGTTTACCTGCATGGAAAGACCGGCGAGACGCTAAGAAATATAATCGGAGATACCGGCATGATAGCGTCGGACCTTTTACCGGCGCTGCCGCTGGCAATAAAAAGTCTAAAAACTACAACCGGCACCGGTGTAAGTTGAAGGTGGTGTTATGTTATTAGCTATAGATATCGGTAATACTAACATTACCATCGGCATGTTCAGGGAAAATGAGCTCCGGGCCACCTGGCATATCGCTACCGGCGTCCACCGCATGCCGGATGAATATGCTGTTTTGATTATGAATTTGCTGCAGCACCGCGGGGTGGAAATATCCGATGTTACCAAGGGGGCCATAAGCTGCGTCGTCCCGCCCCTGCTGACGACCTTTAACGAGCTGTTTATTGAATATTTCAATATTAAACCCCTGGTGGTTAGCCCCGGCGTAAAGACCGGCGTACGCATTCGCTTTGATAATCCGAGGGAACTGGGAGGCGACCGTATTTCAAATGCGGCCGGAGCACTCAGCCTTTATACCGCGCCCATAATCGTGGTGGCGATGGGTACGGCCACCGCGTTCGACACTGTTTCCAAAGAAGGCGACTATCTGGGAGGGGCCGTGGCCCCGGGTCTGGCAATCTCCGCCGAAGCCCTTTATAGCCGCACCGCCGCCCTCCCACGGGTAGAGCTGGTCTCTCCCAGGAAAGCTATCGGAACCAATACCGTGTCCGCCATGCAGTCCGGCATCATCTTCGGCTATGCCGGGCTTATCGACGGCGTTGTGACGCGGATTCAGGAAGAGCTGGGGGACAAGGCCACGGTCGTCGCCACCGGAGGATATTCCAGCATCATCGCCAGGGAAACCAAGACTATCGACAAGGTCAATCCGGATTTAACGCTCATCGGAATAAAGACCATCCATGCTTTAAACCAGACCTAGTCAATATTAATGTAAAAAATATGGGGGGGAGTAAAGGAGGGGTGAAACCCCTCCTTAAAATCCTTCCCCCTCTCCTGCGGAACGCCTTGTCAGGAGAGGGGGACATAGGGGGTGAGGTTAATATATGCTATCTCTAAGCGAAGTTGAACGCCCCCGGAAGCGAGATTGAAATGCTGAAAGATAAAACAATAGTACTCGGTATTACCGGAGGCATCGCCTCCTACAAGGCGGCGGATATCGCCAGCAAGCTTACCCAGGCGGGCGCCCGGGTGGAAACGGTCATGACCGAAGCGGCCACTAAATTCATCACCCCGCTGACCCTGCGCAACATCACCCGCCGGCCGGTGGTAACCGATATGTTCGAGATGGCGTCCGAATACAGCGAGGAGCATATCGCCCTAGCCGAGGCCGCCGATGTGGTGCTCGTTGCCCCGGCCACCGCCAATACAATCGCAAAGCTGGCGGCAGGTATTGCCGATGACATGCTCGGCTGCATCGTGCTGGCAACGGAGGCACCGGTTATTATCTCCCCCGCCATGAACGACCTGATGTATAAGAACTCCATCACGCAGGAAAACCTGGCCAAGCTCAAGGCCCGCGGTTTCATTGAAATAGAGCCTGAATACGGCCGCCGGGCCTCCGGTAAAATGGGGCAGGGTCGTCTGCCGGAAACAGCTAAAATCATCGAAGCCGTTGAGCAGGTGCTGGGTAAATAACAGACATGAAAGGCAAGCGTATCATCGTTACGGCCGGAGGCACCCAGGAGCCCATCGACCCCGTACGGCATATCGGCAACCGCTCTTCCGGCAAGATGGGGTACGCGCTGGCCGAGGCCGCCCGCGATAGGGGCGCCGCTGTCACGCTGATTACCGCCCCCACCGCCCTGCCGGAACCATCCGGTATGGAAATTGTGCGCGTCAGGACTGTCGCCGAGATGAGGGAAGCCGTGCTGGCGGCGGTAAAGAATGCGGACGCATTGATAATGGCGGCGGCGGTCTCCGATTTCCGCGTTGCTCATCCCGCCGAACAAAAAATAAAGAAGCAGGGCGGCAAGCTGATTCTGGAGCTGGTGGAAAACGAGGACTTCCTGCTGGAGTTGCCCGATGATTTTATCAAGGTAGGCTTTGCGGCTGAGAGCGAGGACATGGTAGCCAATGCTAAGCGGAAGCTCAGGGAGAAACGACTCGACCTGATTGTGGCTAACGATATCACCGCCCCGGATAGCGGCTTCGACGTGGATACGAACCGGGTAACCGTTATCGATAAGACCGGCAAGGTGGAAGAACTGCCCCTGCTCAGTAAAAGGGAAGTTGCCGAAGCGATACTGGACAGGGTTAAGGAGTTGATGGCGGAGAATGAATGAGAGCAAGAGTTACAAACAAATCTATAACTTGCCAAAAGAGCTCAATTTTAAGAAGGAACGCCCTTTCCATCGTATGGTATCAAGTTTCATGGTTGCTGTAGCAGGCTCACCCGCGGTATTCCGTGAGGATAACCCTATGAATTTCCAACCTGAACAGACTATTGAGCTAACAGGTATAGTTTATCCCAGTATGTCTATTAAGCCACACGAGATACATATTAAGGCATTAAAAGGTCATATTTCGCTGAAGAATTTTTGTAACTCCTCGTGTATGATGCTTGCCAACAATGCCTATGAATCGGTGAAAGTTTACAATATCAAGTCGCCGACTTGGGAACTGTTTAGGCATATTCGAAATGCAAGTTCGCATGATAATATTTTTACTTTTTAAAGAAAAGGACCCTATTAGACCTGCTTATTGGCGTACTTTAACAATTGATCTGAATAAAAAGGGCGAGAATAATCATCTTCATGGTAAGGTTTGCTTCGGTGAATTCATGGGAATATCCGATTTACTCCTTCTATTATGGGATATTGAGCAGACTTTAATCTGAGCGAAATAACAAAATAAAAAGGGGTATATTCACGGACTAAGCCGCAGATTTTACAGGGCGGCCGGGTGGGAATAGATAACTCTGAGGGGGCGGGGGGGGATTGAAACAAACAGGATAATATTATGGATAGTTCCATTGTAGAAATTGAAATATCCGTGCTTAGGTATGTCCCCTCTATTCTGGCCTGGGGCGCCGCGCTGGTACTGGCTATAATCATGCTCCGGCGGGGCGGCGGCAAAGCGGAAAAGCTGCTGCTGTCCGGCTGCATCCTGATGTTCTTTGTTCAGTTAGGCGGTCCTTTACTACAAGTACTGAGAGAATCATTGATAGAAGAACATGGTTTACGCGCCAGTGCAATCGGATTCTTATCTCTCCCCTCGGCTATCTTCGGTTTAGCCGGGCTGGTATTACTCGTTATCGCCTTCTGGCTCAGGTTCAAACGTAAAAAGTCGGAGGCGGCATGATGGGAGCCTTAGAATGGCTGGTGATGTTTGCCGTGCAGAGCCCCATCCTGCTTTTTTGGATTGCAGTGCTTATTTTCGCAATCGTCATGCTGAGGCGCGGCGGAGGCCGGGCGGAACGCTTCCTGATAGCGGGGGCAAGCGTTAAAATCCTGGCGAATTTACTCAATATACCGAGGTTTTTCTTTGTAACCTGGCTTATACCCGGGCGTCACAAAAGCGAATCCGATATACTTCCTGTCCTCACCGGTTACGATATCTTTGTCGGAGTCGTGAGTATGGTGGGTCTACTATTGCTTCTCTACGCCTTCTGGGTAAAATTTAACGAAATGAGAAATTCGAATGAGTATGCGGAAAATCCTTAAATACGCCTTTCTAACCTGTACCATAGCCTACGTGATAATCGGCGTTCTGCTTTTTATCCTTGGCTATAGCCTGACCGGATGGAGCAGGATAGACAGTGACGTCTGGGTATTTTTACTCGGCAGCGTGACGCTGGTGCTATCCGAATTTCAGTTTTGGGGCGATTTGTCTTACCTTGCCATACTCGTACCCTGGCTGGGTTCGTCGCTGGTGCTGGCACTGCTTATATACCGATTCGATAAAACCCTTAAGCGAAGACGGCTCCTTGCCGGAATAAGCATAGGCATCTATTATCTGGTGATGATGCTTGTATTTGTGTTCGGCAAGATAGCGACATCCTGGGGCCATATAGATATCAATCCCGGCGATGCCGCCTACGCACTGTTTTTAATCTGGCCGCTCGGAGGTTTCGGGCTGGGCTATCTTTCAGCCTTAATAACTGATAAAATAATTACGTTACAGGTTGCGGACTGACCTTTACAGATAGAAAGAGGTTCCCATGACACAAGCCCCTGATGCGCAAGAGATGTCTAAAGCTTATGAGCCGGGCAGGGTCGAGCAGAAATGGTACCAGTTCTGGATGGACAAAGGGTATTTCACGCCCGAAATAGACCCTGAGAAAAAACCCTTCGTTATCATCATGCCGCCGCCTAACATAACCGGCGAGCTTCACATGGGGCACGCCATCACGGCGACGCTGGAAGACATCATGATACGCTGGCACCGCATGAAGGGCGAACCGACCCTCTGGCTGCCGGGCGTCGACCATGCCGCCATCGCCGCGCAGGTGGTCGTCGAGCGTCAACTCACTAAAGAAGGCACCGACCGCCGTAAGCTGGGACGGGAGAAGTTCCTGGAGAGGATGCGACAGTGGGTGGCCGATTGCCGCGATACCATTACCGAGCAGCACCAGCAACTGGGGATATCCTGCGACTGGTCCCGCGAGCGATACACCATGGACGAGGGGCCGAGCCGGGCGGTACGCACCACCTTCAAGAGTCTCTACGATAAGGGGCTGATATACCGGGGGGAAAGGATTATCAACTGGTGCCCTCGCTGCTCTACAGCCTTATCCGAGCTTGAAGTTGACCACCAGGACTTGAACGGTCATCTTTATTATGTAAATTATCCGCTTGTTGAAGATGAGTGGAAATTCATCACCGTGGCCACTACCCGCCCGGAGACCATCGTCGGGGATACGGCTGTGGCGGTCAATCCCGACGACAAGCGCTTTAAAAAACTGGTCGGCAAAAAGGTCATCCTGCCCGCCGTCAACCGCGAGATACCCATTGTCGCGGATGAAGCCGTGAGTACGGAGTTCGGCACCGGCGCGGTGAAAATCACCCCCGGCCATGACCCCGTCGACTTCGAGGTGGCACAGCGTCACAAGCTGCCGTTGATAAACATCCTTAACGCCGATGTCACCATGAACGAGAATGCCGGGCCGTACGAAGGCATGGACCGCTATGACTGCCGCAAGGCCATCCTGGAAGACCTGGAAAAGACCAGCCAGCTAATCAAGGTGGAGGACTACAGCCACGCTGTAGGCCACTGCCAGCGCTGCCATACAGTCGTCGAACCTATCGCCAGCCGGCAGTGGTTCGTGGAAATAGCTCCCCTGGCGGCGCCGGCAATCACCGCGGTTAAAGAGGGACGCATAAAAATCATCCCCGATCGTTTCACCAAAGTCTACCTCAACTGGATGGAGAACATCCGGGACTGGTGTATTAGCCGCCAGCTCTGGTGGGGACACCGCATCCCTGTCTGGTACTGCCGCGACTGCGACGAGATTATCGTCGCTATAGAGACGCCGACGACCTGTAATAAATGTGGTTCGAACAACATCGAGCAGGACCCGGACACGCTGGATACGTGGTTCAGTTCCGCGCTGTGGCCCCATTCCACGCTGGGCTGGCCGGATGATACCGAAGACCTGCGCTACTTTTACCCGACCTCCGTTATGGAGACCGCCTACGATATCCTCTTCTTCTGGGTGGCCCGCATGATAATGATGGGCATTGAGAATACCGGAGAAATCCCCTTTCATACGGTCTACCTGCACGGCCTGATACGCGATGATACCGGCGAGAAGATGAGCAAGACCAAGGGCAATGTGGTCGACCCTCTCGGTCTGATAGAAAAATACGGCACGGACGCCCTGCGCTTCGCCCTGACTACCGGCACATCGCCCGGCAATGACTCCCGGCTTTCCACCGATAAAATAGAGTCCGGGCGGAACTTCGCCAACAAGCTCTGGAACGCTACGCGCTTCGTCCTCCGGAGCATTGAGCCCGGTACCGCCATCGACCGGGAAATAGACCGGGATAAGCTATCGACGGAAGACCTATGGATTCTGTCCCGGCTTAACCGCACCATAGCTAACGTCACTCACCTGATGGACGATTTCCAGTTCGGCGAGGCGGAGCGGCAGACACACGATTTCCTGTGGGGTGAGTACTGTGA
>CAYYVO010000098.1:0-7210 GCA_964475175.1 uncultured Dehalococcoidaceae bacterium
CTCAGGCGCCGTAAACCACGCAGAATGCTGTCGGTTTGCTGCCACAGGTCCTCCAGCCGGAGCCGTACCTCCTCGGAAAGTTCCTCTTTGTTGGAAGCGAGGTCATCCAGCTGGCGGGAAAGCACCACCAGGGCCTGGATGGTATCGTCGTGCAATTCATGGGAGATACGCTTTCTTTCTTCTTCCTGCGCCTGGGTGGCCTGCTTTAAATAAACGCGGAGGTTTTGCTGCATCTTGCTTATCTCTTCGGCTACCTTCTGCTGTTCCCGCTGGGCAATCTCCAGCTGGATACGGTATTCCCGCTCCTTTCTGAGAGAGGCAAAGCTTATGGCCAGCACGTTACCGATGACGAAAACGGCGCCGGTCTCGAAAAGGGCATCCGTGGGATAAAGCGAAATGAATATGGCTCGGGGCAGCATACCGGCCAGAGCGGCTAAAGAGGTGATAAATGCCCCCCTCCAACCAAACAGGAAACCAGCCCATATTATCGGAGCAAGGTACAGCACCCTCTCGAACGCATGGCGGTCCAGCCCTAGATTGGACATTAGCGGGGGCAGGAAAGATGGATAAGTCAGGACTTGGCTATAGTGGATAACGGTAATGAGTGCCAGTACAAGTAGAATAAACCAGAAACCCGGTCTGCGGACACCTCTCCTCAGCCCTGTTGACACATAGCGAGTCAAAGCCATACCTTAATATACCATAGCAGGTCCTTCAAGGCACATCATCGAGGGTAACCCAGCCCTCTTTTAAAGCACGTACTACGGCTTCCGTTCGAGAACTGACCCGTAGTTTATTAAAGATATGCCCCAGGTGTGCCTGAACGGTACGCAGACTGAGAAAGAGTTCGCCGGCAATTTCCTGATTACTCAAGCCGCGGGTTGCCAGCTTGAGCACTTCCATCTCGCGTTCGCTTAAAACATCCGTGGACTTTTGTCCGATTGGTTTACCGGCTGCGGGTGAAAAACGGTTAAGCACCTTGCGGGCAATGGTCGGATGAAGTACCGATTCCCCGGCATATACCTGTCTCACAGCTTCGACGAGTTCACGACCGCGAACGCTTTTCAGCAGGTAGCCGGCCGCCCCGGCTTCAAGTAGACCGAAGACAAACTGGTCGTCATCGTAGGCAGTCAATATTAGCACGGTTACAGACGGGTAGAGGGCCTTGATTCTTTTGGTCGCTTCAATGCCGTCGACACCGGGCATGGCTATGTCGATGATCGCAACGTCCGGCTTGGAGCTGCCGGCAAATTTAACAGCCTCCTCGCCATCAACAGCCTCGGCCACCACGTCAAGGTCCGGTTCCTTTTCCAGAATCTGGCGTGTGCCCTCTCTTACTACGGCATGGTCGTCTGCTATCAGAATCTTTATCTTGTTCAAATAATTCGCCTCGTTAGCCTGTCACGTACACTATTATCATACACCCTTAGAGTATTGACCTCAATCGTATTAATTACCTAATAGGGGAAAACACGTGATAGGTATTAATGCTGACACATTAATGATTGTAATTAAGTATCGCGGCGGACGCCGTATTTAAGGCTTCGATGCTATTCTGAGAATGGAGGCGAGGAAAAGGGCGGTAAAGAAGTAAAAACTTTATGATTTTATTCCAAAAACCATGACCGTCCTTTCAGAAAGCCAGAGGAGGTGAGTGAAATGCAATGGGAGATAGTGGTAGCCCTGGTGATTGCAATTCCTATAATCCTCTTCCCGGTAGCCTATGTGTGGTACCTGAATATAGGTGGTATCTATGCTGCTATCAAACAGTCCCGCGCCAAACGAGTCGCTCAGAGGAAAGCAGGCGGGGAAACAGTCAAAGTTAAATAATATCTAGGAAGATATATTAAGGCAGTATTAGTTAAGAAGGAGTTTTAGAAGCATGGAATGGCAGATTATAGTAGCTCTGGTAATAGCAATACCGATAATCCTTTTCCCGGTGGCTTTAATCTGGTATATCAACTTCGGGGGTATCGTTGCCGCTTTCAAGAGGGTCAGAGAGAGACGAGGTGTCCGTGAGAGGAAAGTCAGCCTTTATGAAGGAGTTACACAAGAACATGAGTATCAGATGGCCTTAACCGATGCGCTGGAGCGATATCCGTGGAACGAAAAATAAGGGCAGTTTAAGAGATATATGCGGAGGAAATAAAGAAGCCGTGAGGGTGTTGAATGACTGTAGCCGTATTGTATGATGCTAATAGATGTATTGGTTGTCGGGGATGCCAGATAGCCTGCAAACAGTGGAATGAGAATGACGAGTCTATACCTATAGAGGAAAACGGAGTACAGTCGAGAAATCGGGGAAGTTATGAGAATCCGCCGCAATTATCCGCCAGCACCTGGACAAAGATACGTTTTACGGAACTGGAACACGAAGGCAAATTCCATTGGGTATTCACCAAGCTCCAGTGCATGCACTGTGAACATCCGGCCTGCGCTGCCGCCTGCCCGGTAGGTGCTTTACAGAAAACTCCGGAAGGACCGGTAATTTACGACGATACCAAATGCTTCGGCTGCCGCTACTGCATGGTAGCCTGTCCTTTCGGCATACCGACTTTCGATTGGGACAGCCCGTTACCATGGATTCGTAAATGTAACTTTTGCATCGACCGCCTGGGCGCGGGAATGGAGCCCGCTTGCGTTAAGACCTGTCCCTCCAATGCCCTCGAGATTGGTGAGCGGGAGGAGCTTCTCGCCGAGGCAAGAAAGCGTATAGCAGCCTCACCGGATAAATACATAGACCATATCTATGGGGAGAATGAGGTAGGCGGCACTTCGTGGCTTTACCTGTCTCCTGTACCTTTCGAGAAGCTGGGACTGCCTGTCCTGGGTTCTGAGCCGGTAACCGTTGATGTTGAGCGTGCCATGGGTGCCGTTCCGCCCGTGCTACTCGGGGTGGCAGCGTTAATGTCAAGTATCTACTGGCTTACAAAAAGGCGCGATAAGTTGAGTAAAGAAAGAGCCGATGATAAAGATAAGACAGGGGTTACGAAATGATGGAGAGAAAACGTTCGTTTCCCATAGGCACGTCTATATTGAGTCTGTTGGTTGTCGTTGGCCTGGCAGTAATGATAATACGATATATCAACGGACTGGGTGCAATAAGCAACCTGAGCGACGGTCGGCCTTGGGGACTCTGGATAAGCTTTGACCTCTATTGCGGCGTTGCCCTCGCCGCCGGCGGATTCACTCTGGCGGGAGCCGTTTATATATTTAAACTCGAAAAATACCGCCCTGTGGTGAGGCCGGCGGTCCTGACGGCCTTCCTGGGCTATACACTGGTAATCCTGGCCCTGCTGGTAGACCTGGGGCAGCCCTGGTATATCTGGCATATCATCATAAACTGGAATATTCACTCTCCGCTATTCGAAGTTGGTGTGTGCGTTATGACTTATACCGCCGTGCTTGCCCTGGAGTTTAGCCCCACGGTCTTTGAAGCTTTAAGTAAGAGTAACCTGCCGGTTGTCAGGCATTTCAACTGGCGTATCCCGTGGAACATTATACGGGCCATACAAATACCGCTGATTGTTGCCGGTGTAGTCCTTTCTACGCTGCACCAGTCTTCTCTGGGCTCAATGCTATTGATGATGCCGGCAACTCTGGACGCCCTCTGGTACACGCCGATACTGCCGATACTCTTCTTACTTTCGGCAACAGCCGTGGGTCCTGCCATGGTTATTTTCGAGTCGACTCTCAGCACCAGAGTATTCGGCCACAAGCTGGAAATCGGTGTGCTGAGCGGACTGGCCAGGGCGATACCCTACATACTGGGAATCTACCTGTTGCTCAAGGTGATAGAACTCATGTCAGTAGGGGAAATAGGACTTATCTTCACGGCTTACCCGCAGAACCTGCTGTGCTGGGGAGAAATAATGATAGGCGTTATTACACCCATTGTCCTGTTCTCCTTACCCGATATACGGCAAAACCGGAACGCAGTATTCTGGACTTCCGTTCTGGTTATCGCCGGATTGATGCTAAACCGTTTCAACGTGAGTTTGCTGGCCCTGGATATCAGGCCGGGTTATGTATACGTACCTCACTGGATGGAGATAGCCATTTCGGTTGGGCTGGTGGCAGATGCTTTACTGGTTGTCTGGCTGGCTCACCGTTTCCTGCCGATGACAGGTCAAGAGAAGGCAGCCGAGGTGTAGGAGTAATGGAGAAGTGGAAAAAGGTTGGCTATTTTGGGGACGGGGTTGTTTACGCTCATGGTAATAGACGTAAGGTCGTATTGCATCACAGCCCGGATGTATATTTTGAACTGGATACAAAGAAGGTGTGGTGGGCTCAGGGGACCCGTCACCCTGAGCCTGTTAAATCAGGTAGAGATAAATAGATGCATAAAATAAATTTCAAGATGTTTATACTTCCCCTGATCTTTTTGTTTTGTGCGGTTTTCTATTATTTCGGTGAGTTGGTGGACTGGGCGGCCTGGGATGTACTGCGCTCCAATTTTTTCTATAGCGTTCATGATATTCACCGTCTATTGTTCCTGGTTCCTATCATCTATGCCGGTTATTATAACCGGGTCAGGGGAGCCGTTATCATCACGCTGGTGAGTTTAGTTGTCTTTCTGCCCCGTGCCTTTTTTATATCGCCATATCCTGACCCGTTGCTGAGGATGATAATTTTTACTATTTTCGCCGGTGTCGTAGGTGCTTTCGTCGGAATTATAAGAAATCAATCGGACAGGTCGCGATACCTGGAAACGATGATAACCAGTGAAAGAGACAGGGGGCTAAAAATTTTGGATGGAATGGCTGATGGTATCGTCGTTACCGGTACTGACTATAAGATAAGGTTTATGAACACCAAGATGGCTGAGGTATTTGGCGATGGTACCGGCATCCCCTGTTATAAACACCTGTGTAATCTCGATACCCCGTGCCCGGGATGTCACATATCGGACGTGATAAATAACGAGGAAGTCATGAAATGGGAATGCAGCCTCTCGGACGGCAAAACCTACGAAGTAGTGGCGGCACCCTACATAGATTCCGGTGAAACGGTTTGTCAGATTTCAATATTCAGAGATATTACCCACCGCCGTTAGGCAGCGGCAGGAAAAACCGCATTCAAGCGGGCTTTCTTATGCTTTCTCCCATGGTATATTATTTATCAATAGAAACCTGATGCAGGAGACAGCTTGAATACCGAATGGATTATACGGATTGTACTTTTCGGTATTGTTCACTGGATACTGGTTGGTATTTTCCTCAACGATATAATATCGAGGGAAAAAGTATTCGGTGGGCGTAAGGCCCCGTGGGTAATAATAATACTGATAATTCCATGCTTCGGCTCGATACTGTATCTGCTGTTCCATCCTCAAATATTATACCCGGATGAAAAGCGCTAGAATTCTATTTGTAAATCTACGTATCCGGAAAGACTTTCTGTAGACAGGAAAAGGCACAACCGGGACAGTTGTGCCTTCGTTATATTTACACCTGTAATTAGCTTATGCTGTGGCGTTGAGAGATTATTTAGAGGCCATAGCGCTGATTTCTGCATAGGGGATTTTTACCTTGGGCAGTATAGGTTTGCCCTCAGGTCCCAGTTCGATAGCGCCGGTAGGACATACAAAGGCGCAATCACCGCAACCGATGCATCCGTCGCCCAGTTCGTAGGCATAGAACGGTGCCGCAACTTCCTTGTAGATACCGCGGTTCACCAGGCTTATCGCCGACTTTCCTATAATTTCCTCGCAAGCCCTGACGCAAAGTCCGCACAGGATACAGTCATGGTCTCCCATGGCGAACCTGGGCTTCTCCACACCGTATTCCTCGGCAAGTTCCTGTACCACCCTGGTATTTGGGCATCTTGCCAGCAGCAGCTCGATGATGCCTTTACGCAGTTTCCTTATTTTCTCCGTGTTCGTCTTGACGATAAGGCCCTCACTTACCGGGTAGAGGCAGGAGGCCACGAACCGGTAACTCTTTCCCTCGTCTTCGCTGACTTCAACCGTGCACAGACGGCAGGAACCGTAGGACCTGACGTTGGGATTGTAGCAGAGTGCCGGGATGTTACCGATTCCAGGCATTCGCTGGAGAGCCTCGAATATGGTCTGGCCGCCGGATACGGCAACGTTTTTGTCATCAACGGAAAAGTGCACAACGTTGTTATCCTTGGCGTGGGTTATTTCTACTGATGTCTCACCACTAATCCAGTACTTGGACATAGTGTTCCTCCTTTTACTCTTTAGTAACCGCGTTGAATTTACAGGAGTCATAGCAGACTCCGCATTTTATACACAGACCCTGGTTGATAACGTGCGGCTCTTTCTTCTCCCCGCTGATGGCGCTGGTGGAGCAGTTGCGGGCACAAAGGCCGCAGCCCGTACATTTCTCGGGGTCGATGTTGAATTGAATCAGTTCCCGGCAGACGCCGGCCGGGCATTTCTTATCGTTGATGTGCGCCATGTACTCGTCTTTGAAGTATTTGATAGTACTCAGAACCGGATTGGCGGCGGAGCGTCCCAGGGCGCACAGGGCGCCATTTGCCAGAACCTCGCTGAGGTCTGTCATGATCTCGATATCTTCCGGCTTGCCCTGACCGTGAGTAATTCTGCTTAAAATATCACTCATCTTGGCAAGGCCTTCCCGGCAGGGAGTGCACTTGCCGCAGGACTCACCCTTGAGAAACTCGATGAAATAGCGGGCGACATCGACCATACAGGTATCTTCGTCCATCACAATCATGCCGCCTGAGCCCATCATGGAACCGAGCTTTATCAGCTCATCGAAGTCCACGGGAGTATCCAGGAACTCTTCCGGGATACAGCCTCCGGACGGTCCGCCGGTCTGGACGGCTTTAAACTTCTTGCCTCCGGGGATTCCCCCGCCGATATCGTAAATCATTTCACGGAGGGTAATACCCATGGGCACTTCCACCAGGCCGGAATTGTTTATCTTACCGACCAGCGAGAACACCATGGTACCCTTGCTGCCGGCCGTGCCGATTTTCGAATACCAGTCCGCGCCCTTGTTAATTATCAGTGGGATGTTGGCCCAGGTCTTTACGTTATTCAGCAGGCTTGGCTTGTCCCAGAGGCCTTTTTCCGACATGTGGACGTATTTAGCCTTCGGTTCGCCAATCTTGCCTTCCAGAGAGGCTATGAGGGCGCTGGACTCACCGCAGACAAACGCGCCGCCCCCCTTATTGATAGTTATCTTGAAATCGAACCCGGAGCCCATAATATTCTTAC
>CAYYVO010000099.1:0-4747 GCA_964475175.1 uncultured Dehalococcoidaceae bacterium
ATCTTACAATAATTATAGCACCAGCTTTTCATAAATAACAGGGCGAGTATATTATTCCGCATAAAACTTCACAATTCATACAGAACGCGGTTCTAGAATATGACAGGTAGTGCAAAAACCGGTATTAAAATAATATGTAGGGAGTTATATAACAATGTTCTAGAAAACTATATACAACTACTGGCCAGTGTAGTTATAAAGGACTATTGATACGTCATGAAATCCGGATTTTGGCATTTCCCGGCTAAAGTCCTCGGGGCGGTGTTTATAATTGTTGCTGTCTCCGGGCTGGCTATGGCCGGGGCTTCCTCGCTTCCGATTGGCGGGGCAAACAGCGCAACCACAACCAGCGGAAAGCCCGTATATATCGAGAGCGTCCTCCCACCTGACAAAGGCCAGGCCAGCATCGCCGATGACAGACTATCTTTTGTACTCAGTCTTCCATTTGAAGCACAGGGCTCTTTTACCGGGACCTTTGACCTCAGAAACACCGCCGATACCGATATTATGGTTGACGTTACCGCTAACAATCCTGCCTCCGTGTTTATTGATTTTATTGACCCCGTTTATGGCATCAGCGGGCAGTCCGGCTCGCAGCACTGGCGACTTTATTTAAAGAAAGACGGCATCTCTTCCATCAGGTATTTAATTCAGGTGGATGCTGCTTCCAATCCCGGTTCTTATGAAATTAAGGTAACCATTGTTCCGGAGGAATCACGTTTTAATTCTACTCCTATCACAGTCGGGCAAAAGATGTGGGGTGGTGATACGCCGGCAGCAGCGTCGCCCCCCGCGGTGATTTATCACGGCTGGCCCATGTTCCGTCAAAACCCCCGGCACACAGGGAGAAGCAGCTATCCTGGACTTACACATGGAATGATAAGTACATCCGGCGCTTCTGCATCTTCGCCGGCGATAGCTCCTGACGGTACAATATACGTCAGCTTGATGGATTGGTTATTCGCGATAACTCCTGTTGGAATGCCCTTATGGTTTTACGATACGGGAGGCAATATACATTCCTCACCGGCAATAGCGCCGGATGGTACCGTCTACATCGGTTCCTATGATGATAATCTCCATGCCGTAAATCCGGATGGTAGTGCTAATTGGACCTATCCCACGGGCGGAAACATATTTTCTTCGCCGGTTATAGCCCCGGACGGCACGATTTATTTCGGTTCGTACGATAATAAGCTTCATGCCGTGAAACCGGATGGCAGTTTCAAGTGGAGCTATATGACGATGGGAGATATCCTTTCCTCGCCGGCCATAGCGCCTGACGGTACTATATATTTTGGTTCTTCCGATAAAAGGATATACGCCCTGAATCCTGATGGTACACACAAATGGCACCATACCACGTCTGATGTGGTACATTCATCGCCGGCTGTGGCACCCGATGGAACTATTTATATCGGTTCCGCCGATAATAGCCTCTATGCCATAAATCCGAACGGTACTCTAAAGTGGAGCTACCCCACCGGGGATAGAATTGACTCTTCACCGGCCATAGCCGCTGACGGCACGGTTTATTTCGGTTCGTTCGATGGAAAATTCTACGCATTAAACCCGGATGGAAGTGAGAAGTGGATTTTTCCAACTCCGGAGCCAATTTATTCTTCACCTGCAATAGATGCCGACGGTACTATCTTCTTCGCTACAACAGATGGATGGTTATATGCCCTCAATCCGGACGGCAGCGTCAATTGGTCCGATAATCCCGGATTTTGGTTCTTTACATCACCGGTAATAGCTCCTGACGGCATGGTCTGGTTTGTACAGCGAGCAGGAGGGCCCGGTGCCTAGATACATTTCAAATTTCCCCTTTACGAATCTCCCCTAAAGGATTATAATATATTGGTCTTTTCTGATATAAAGTAATTCAGCCGGGGGTGAAGCTTGGGCGTTTTATATGTAGTCTCTGCGGAAGAAGCGGCAGGTAAGACTGCCGTCTGTGCCGGTCTGGCCAGGAACCTGTTGAACGACGGCAAGAAGGTCGGTTATCTGGCATCGTCAGATAAAAGCGGTGCCGACTTTATGAAACAGGTTCCGGGACTGGAAATAGTCAGCAAACCCGATGCCGGGGGCCTGGATATCGTCCTGGCTGAAGGAACTATCGGGAAGAAGGCCGAAGATGCTTATGCCGCCGCCAGAGGCATGAAGGCACAGGTTATCGTCGTAGAGGCCTACTCGGGTCAGCCCTCCAGGCATAATAGTGTTTATAAGGGATTCGGAAAAGACCTGCTGGGCGTTGTTATCAATAAGGTGCCGGAAAGCCAGCTGGCACGCGTTAACGAAGATATGACCAGGAAATTGAGCAAAGCGAGGATAAAGGTGCTGGGCGTAATCCCTGAAAATAGAGTCCTGCTCGCTATTACAGTAGGGGAACTTGCCGATATCGTCAAAGGCAAGATAATTAATTATTACGAGAAATCCACAGAACTGGTCGAAAACTATATGCTCGGGGCGATGATCGTAGATTCCGGGCTGGATTACTTCGGACGCAAGAGTAACAAGGCAGCTATTATCAGGCAGGACCGTCCGGACATGCAGCTGGCAGCCCTGGAGACTTCGACTCAATGCCTGGTTCTCAGTAACAGTTCTAATGAATCCGAGACGCTTTATAATGTCCGCCAGAAAGCTGAAAGCCGGGGTATCCCGATTATTACCACTGAAACGGCAACCGGAGATATCGTCGCCGGCATCGAGGATGCTTTAAGTAAGGCCAGATGTACTCAGGAGAAAAAACTTAATAAACTGGCTGAAGTGATTAAAAACAACCTGGATATCAAAGCGGTGGTATAACAGGGCGGGTAAGTCCTTACGGAAGGGGTGAATATAAACAAGCCGGAATAATCGTCATCCGCGAATGACTGTTTTTCCTTTGCTACTCTATTTGCATAGAGCAAAGGAGGTTCCTGGGGTGGTGTCATTACTCTGGGACTTTTTATTTGGAACACTGTTGATAGATAAAGGCTGATTATTATACAATCTTGTTTGCCGTGTCGGGGCAAACCGGCAAGAACCCCAGCACAAGAGCCGGAAAATCTATAAAGGGGGGCAGGTGATTGAATGCACTAGGAAGACACATTCTGGTTGAACTGTACGATTGTAACAGGGAGGCATTGAATGACCTGGGCTTTCTCCGGGACGCCATGGTAACCGCCGCTGTAAACTGCGGTGCCGTGGTCTTGGGTGAATCTTTCCATAATTTCAGCCCTCAGGGAGTAAGCGGCGTGGTCGTCATCGCCGAATCTCACCTGTCGATTCACACCTGGCCTGAATACGGGTATGCCGCTATCGATATCTTCACCTGCGGTACAACTGTCCGGCCCGAAAAGGCCGCCGAGGTGCTGATAGAAAAGCTCGGGTCCAGGAACCACTCTTTGAGAGAGATTCAGAGAGGGCTTCTGGTGACCGTGTAGGACATGGATAGTATGGAAACTGACCCGGATAAATGGCTACGCGATAGCATAAACGAAAATTTCGTACAGCTGCACCGTCTCGAAGAGGTACTGTATACCGGGGAGACGAGGTTTCAGTCTGCGGAAATAGTACGCAGCAGCAACTTCGGTGTTAGCCTGGTGCTGGACGGCAAGATACAGTCCAGCGAAGCGGACGAGTTTATCTACCACGAGGCGCTGGTGCAGCCGGCAATGTTGACGCATCCCTGCCCGGAGAATGTATTTATCGCCGGGGGAGGCGAAGGCGCGACCCTGAGAGAGGTCCTGTACCATAGCACGGTAAAAAGGGCTGTGATGGTTGATATCGATGAACAGGTAATCACCCTGTGCAAGAAATACCTGCCCAACCACAGCCGGGGCGCTTTTGAAGATAGCAGAACGGAATTATACCACACTGACGCACGAAAGTACCTGGAAGGCTCAAAAGACAGGTTCGACGTTATCATTATAGATTTACCGGACCCCATTGAAGAGGGGCCGGCGTATCTGCTTTTTACGCAGGAATTTTACCGGATAGTCGATGATAGACTCACCGAAGACGGAATCATCGCCGTCCAGGCCGGTTCGGCCACTTTTAACGAACTTTTAAACTTAACCGCTGTCTACAATACTCTGAAAAGTATTTTCCCGGTGGTCGTCCCGTATGCCACCCATATGCCCAGTTTCGGGGGGCCGTGGGGCTTTTGCCTGGCCTCGCGCAAGCATGACCCCTCACAGCTTTCTCCTTCAGAAATAGATGATAAAATCGCTGGCAGGTCTCTTGCCGGACTGAAATTCTACGACGGTCTTACTCATCAGGGCATGTTTTCTTTACCCAGGTATATCAGGGAAGCCGCCGTCAGCCAGACAAGAATTATCACGGATAAAGACCCGCTGTACCTCTATACGTCCTGAATACCCACCCGGAAAAACAGACCAGGAAACTACGCCGTCAAGAACCGGCGCTTTATTTCCTGGCCCGAATTTTCGCTATTAAATTGTATTGGCTTTTACTGGTTAGTCCTGATTTTATTAAAGCATTCGCTGCAGTATACCGGTCTGCCTTCGCGGGGCTCAAAAGGTACTTCGGTGTCTTTGCCGCACTCGGCGCAGATTGCGGGGAACATCTGGCGCGGTCGGTAACCACCGCCGGACCCGTAGCGCTCGGCTTTTCTAGACTGCCGGCATGCCAGGCAACGCTTGGGCTCGTTTGTGTAGCCCTTGGACTGGAAAAACTCTTGCTCCTCGGCAGTGACTGTAAACGATGCTCCGCAATCGGAACATTGGAGCGTCTTGTCCTC
>CAYYVO010000099.1:4757-7210 GCA_964475175.1 uncultured Dehalococcoidaceae bacterium
CTATGGGGAACATTTGCCGGAATCGGTATCCGGTTTTTCCATAGCGGGCTGCTTTTCTGGCTTGCCGGCAGGACGGGCAGCGTTTCGGATCGTTAGTGTAACCTTTGGATGCAAAGAATTCCTGCTCATCAGCGCTGAAAATGAAGGTAGTCCCGCAATCGGAACATTGGAGCGTCTTGTCCTCGAAACTCAACGGATGACCTCCTTTCTTCGTTTAGTTGGTTAGAGCTAAGGTCATCCGTATCCGGGTCGGGATAAAGTAATTCGATTTGCACATATGATAACCTAGACTGAAAACCACTAGAGCCTATTATATAACGGAAAATTCCAATTTGCAATAGATATAATTCTATTTCTTTCAAAGCTTTTTCCTCTTTATCATGAATGCCAATACGGCCGCCAGGAATTCAAGTGCGGCTTGAGTGAGGAAGAACCAGTAATAGCTGCCGGTTAATTCGAAGGTAATACCACCGGCGTAGGCCCCCAGCGCCATGCCGACCGTGTGGCAGGACATGGTAACGCCGATTATCGTGCCCATGCTCAGACTGCCGAAAAGGTCGGCCACCAGCCCGGAGGTAAGCGGCGACGTTGTGAACCAGCCGAAGCCGAACAATACCATGGCCAGGTAGAGCATCCATAACGGGCCGTTACCCATCAGGACGAAGATAACGATAGTGATAAAGGACAGACTGCGGATGAGGTGTGTGAATGCCAGCACCCGGCTCCGGGAATACCGGTCCGAAAGGTGGCCTGTAAGCAGCACGCCGACCAGGTTCAGGCCTCCCTGCACGCTCAAAAGGGTGGCGCCTATCATTTCGGAGTAGCCGACATCCGTGGCAAAGATGACGATATGGGTCATCATAAAGCCGCAGCCGATGCCGCAGATGAGCTGTGCCGCCGAAAGCAGCCAGAAGGAGCCTGTCCGGGCAGCCTGGGCCAGAGTATGGCCCGTCATTACGGTGGTTAAGTCTCCCTTTTCCTGTTTTTTGTCAGGTTCTGTATTAGCCTCAGGGTAGGAAGATTCACCGTCGGGGCTGAGGCCTTTATCTCCGGGATTGTTTCTCACCAGCAGCGTCAGTGGCAGCACCAGGATAAACGTAAGCCCGGCCCAGAAAAACATGGTCTCACGCCAGCCCCAGGTCAGGATAAGGTACTGTGAAAGGGGTGAAAGTAAAAGGGCCCCGATGGGCATACCGGTGGCGGCGATACCCTGCGCCCGGCCTCTCTTTTTCTCGAACCAGCGGTTTATCAGCACCTGACTGCCCTGAAGGGCCTTGATTTCATAGAGAAAACGGCCGGTAAAAATATGCCCCAGGCCGGTAGCCAGCCCATTCACCATGCTGCTGATAGTCTGGGTAGCCAGAGTTGCGAAAAGCATCAACCTCGGGCCGAAACGGTCGATAAACCGTCCCAGAAACGGCGTTACTGCGGCAAAGAGAAGCAAAGCGAACGTATGGACGGAGGAGAGTGTAGCCCTGTCCCATCCGAACTCCTCCAGTATCGGCTTAAAAAAGATGCCGACACCGACGGCATTTACCAGGAAAAGCATTACCCAGGAAGCTATAACGATATACCAACCGTAGAAGAAGCCGGGAGTATGCGAATGTTGCGGTTCTTTCGCGTCATTCAATGCGGTATTCTTCCTTGTCTGAGCAAAATCGGTGAATAATTACGTCCAGTATAACAAATATATGACATCTCGGCTAAGTGACAACGAAGGGTCTTGACTATTCCTATATATTCACCTAGACTGCCAGCAGGAAAAAAGTGAATACCGGAACAAGGAGGAGGGTAATGAATTACGAACCTCAGTTTAACAGGCTACGCATCTATAATATTTTTATGGGTTTTCTTCACCTCGTCCAGGCATTGTTAATCATTATCTTGAGTAATGACTTCAAGCTGCCGATAACCACGTCCTTTCTGACATATGACGAGGGACTCGGCAAACTCTGGCCGGTGACCGATACTCTCGTTAATCTGCCCCTGGGTATCATGGTTGCCGTATTCCTGCTGCTTTCGGCGGTCGCCCATCTCATCATTGCCTCCCCCGGAACATTCGGATGGTATGTCAACAACCTGAAAAAGGGCATCAACTATGCCCGCTGGTACGAGTATTCACTCAGCGCCTCCCTGATGATAGTCCTGATTGGTATGCTCTGTGGCGTATATGACCTCGGCGCCCTTATCATGGCCTTTGTCCTTACCGCCGTGATGAACCTCTGCGGATTGATGATGGAGGTACACAACCAGACCACTCAAAAGACCAGCTGGATATCTTACGTTATCGGCTGTATTGCCGGCGTGGCGCCGTGGGTGGCTATCGCCATATATTTCTTCGGCTCGCTGTCCCGGGCCGAAGGCGGGGTGCCGACATTCGTTTACGTTATTTTGCCGACGCTCTTCGTATTCTTCTTCAGCTTCGCGCTCAATTTGGTTCTCCAGTATAAGAA
>CAYYVO010000100.1:0-7109 GCA_964475175.1 uncultured Dehalococcoidaceae bacterium
ACTTCAAGAGCCAGCCGCGCGTTGACGTTCTGTCGCAGTGTTCACGCGGCCGATTGGATTCTTTCTATAAACGACTTTACTTGCGCCAGCCGGTAGCCCGCTGCCATATCGATTAGTTCGGTCTGGCGGTCGATATTGGTCACCATATCCCGGGAATCCAGCTTAACCAGCATGAGGTCGCGCCAGTAATCTTGCCAGAGGTCCAGCACATCATAGACTTCGCCCCGACTCTGGCTAAAACGGGTTGCCAGCCTTGCCGCATACGCGAAACGCTCTTCGTTATCACCTTTGATAGCAGCAAGCAGACTGTTCAACTCTTCATCACGCTGGTGGAGAACGCTTTCGTCGCCGACTGCGGAGATAGCCCAGCCCAGGCAGCCGTGTGAAAGTCCGGCCAGGAGTCTGGCCTGCCCGGATTCTATACCGAAGTTTTTTATTAATGTTTCGCTTGCATCTGCTATCGGCAGGGGAGTTAGTTCCAGGCGCTGGCAGCGTGAGACTACCGTAGCCGGCAGCAGCCGTTCGTTTACCGTCAGCAGGAGAAACGTTACGTTTTCCACCGGTTCTTCCAGGGTTTTCAGCAGGCGGTTAGCCGATTCGATTGGAAGCAGCTCGGCCCCGTCGATGATGAACACTCTGTGGCGTCCTTCGTAAGGAGGAAGGCTGGCGGCGTGCTGCATGTCCTCTATCTGCTCGACGCTAATCAGCTTCTTTTCTGTAGAATCTTCGTTTTTAGCCAGGCCGATAACCTGGACATCGGCATGACCGGATGACGCTATTTTCTTACAGGGGGCGCATTCCAGGCAGGGGCGTTCGTCAGCCTCGCAGTTGAGCGCCTGCGCCAGATTCAGCGCCAGGGTCATTTTACCGACGTGCGGTGGGCCCGCCAGTAGGTAGGCGTGAGCAAGATTATTGTTTTTTAAACTATTTTCTAACAGACTGACCACCCGGGTCTGTCCGTATACCTGCCACATGAAGAATCTCCTCGTTTAAACAAGGTCGCACCGGATGAGGTCTTCCAGCGTTTCCCTCCGCCGGACCAATCTTACCTTGCCGTCCCTGACGAATACTATAGCCGGGCGTAACGATGCGTTATAGTTGCTCTGCATCGGCACGCAGTAGGCGCCGCTCCCGGCCACCGCCAGGATATCGCCGGCCTGGGGGGCGGGTAGGCTGATATCTTCTATAAGGATATCGCCAGATTCACAGTACCTGCCGGCGATAGTGAACTTATCGGTTTCTTTTTCTGTTACCCGGTTAGCCAGCAGGGCTTCCTGACGTGCGCCGTACATGGGATGGCGTATGTTGTCCCCCATACCGCCGTCAACGCAGACGTAGCACCTGATTCCTGGTATGTCCTTAATGACTCCCACCGTATAAAGCGCTACGCCGGCCAGGGCGGTTACGGCTCTGCCCGGCTCGATTATGAGCCTGGGCTGGGAAAGGTTCAGCCGTCGGCACTGGCTGGCAATTTCATCGGATATTTCCTGCGCAAAGGCAGCCACGGGCGGTGGCATCTCCTCCAGCGTATACCGTACGCCAAATCCACCGCCGATGCTCATCACCTTTATTTCCAGATTATGTTGCTGCTTGATGAAGGCAGCGTACTCTAAAATCACCTCGATGGCTTTCCGGTAGGGCTCCGTCTCGAAAATGCCGGAGCCGAGATGGAAATGCAGGCCGTCAATGTTAAGGTTTTGCGCTGCTACCGCGACAGCCACGGCCTCGTCCCAGGTGGTGCGAGTCAGGCCGAACTTCGAGTCAACAATACCGGTGGTGTTGTACTTGTGGGTATGGCCATCGATACCCGGCGAAAGACGCAGCAGGATATTCACTTTCCTGCTGCCGGCAATCTCCTTGAGCATATTGAGCTCGGGTAAATTGTCCACCACGATATGAGAGATACCGCTGGAAACGGCCAGTTCGAGTTCTTCCGCCGACTTGTTGTTGCCGGGGAAATGTATCCTGTCCACGGGAAAGTCTATCGAACGTGCGATGGCCAGCTCCCCGCCCGAGACCACATCCAGGTCAAGGCCCTCCTCTTTTACCAGTTGCAGCATGGCCTTGCTGGTAAATGCCTTGGGAGAGTAACAAACAGTTGTCTCGGGGTAACGCCGGGTAAACTCCGTCTTGAACTCCCGGCAGCGGGACCGTAGGTCCTCCTCGTCGAAGACGTAGAGGGGGGTACCGTATTCCCCGGCCAGCGCTACGGTGTCGCAGCCTCCTATTACCAGGTGGTCGTCTTTATTGACACCGGCCGTCTGTGGAAAGAGAGCCAGTCTTGGAGTATCATGTTCGCCTGTCATGTTAACCTCACAACCTAATGTTAGCAGTGCATATCATTGAAGTCAATGAATAACAGGTTGGGTTTATACGATAGAGGGCATCCAAAGCTGTGTAACATGTAGCGCCATGGCAATGAGCTGATGGACAGAATTCACGTATAAATGCCCTTGCCCCAAAATGTAAAAAAGATGTAAAATATTAATATAAGTGCCCTCCAAATAGTTCAATCCTGTTTTAGAAGTCCTTCTTTCCCTCTCAACGTATGCGATACATTAACCAGGTCTATTGAATGAACAAACACTTTGATGAAAATAAGTCCGGACACAGAGATATACAGGCGGTAACGGTCGTCCGTGAAGGACTGTCCGGGTACGGAAAGAGGGTTTTCAGCTCGTTCAGGAATCCGATATACCGCCTTTACTATTACTCCCTGATAGGTCATTGGGGTCCCATGCAGATGCAGATGGTAACCCGCACTCTGCTTATTTACCGTATTACCGGCTCCGGGGCTCTCCTTGGTCTGATGGCGCTGGCCGGCGCAATGCCCATGCTCATCCTCTCTCTTTACGGCGGTACTCTGGCCGACCGTGTAGAAAAGAGACAAATACTCATTATCAGTCAGGCGGCCTCGGCGGTAATTACCATCGGCGTTGCCCTGGCACTTTCTTTCAACTTCCTGAGCCGGGATGTACCCGGTTCCTGGTGGATTCTAATAGTATCCAGTGTGCTGCAGGGAATTGTCATGGGACTGATGATGCCTTCACGTGCCTCCATGGTCCCGGAGATTGTCGAGCCGGAAGACCTGATGAATGCGATTTCCCTGAACAATATGGGGATGAACGCTTTCCGAATACTGGCCCCGGCGGCTACGGGATTCATTGTTGATGCCTGGGACTTTGCCGCCGTGTATTATATCATGACGGGGCTGTATATATTTTCCACCGTATTCCTGTTGTATATTCCCAGAACCCGTCCTGCGGTCAGCCAGGGGAGAGGCACCGTGGAAGAAGTAATGCAGGGATTCCGCTACATCCGCGGCGAGACCACCATCATGCTCATCCTGTTATTTACCCTCGCCTGCACCATACTTGGTATGCCTTTTAACATGCTGCTGCCGATGTTCACCGAGGACATATTGATGGTGGGGGCATCGGGTCTCGGGTTATTGATGGCGGTTTCCGGGATCGGCGCCATCGTAGTCTCCTTCGTCCTTGCCTCCATGTCAAATAAAAACCGCGGTATTATGATGCTGTTCAGCGGCCTGATTATAAGTATGGCGTTGATAGCCTTCTCTTTCAACACGCAGTGGTACCTCGCTCTAATACTTTCTGTTTTTATCGGTCTGGGTCAGACGGGTCAGACGGCCATCGGCTTTACCCTGATTCAGTACTACGTCGACCCCGCATTCCGGGGACGCGTCATGAGCTTTATGATGCTGGGCTTCGGTTTATCCAGCCTGGGTACGTTCTTTGGCGGCATACTGGCGGAGACCATAGGTATCGAATGGTCTATCGGTGGGCTGGCCATGGTCCTGGCCGTCGTCAGCGTGGCCATGATTACCTTTTCTTCACACCTGAGGAAACTGGATTAGTCGTCCGGAATTGACACCCGGGAAACATAACCCTTAGAATATTCTATTCCTTTAGTTTAAAGGGGGCTAAGTTATTGCACCAGAAGGTTACGCTGGATAACGGACTCCGACTTCTCACCGAACCCATGCCGCATACGCGCTCGGTGTCTATCAGCTTTTATATAGGGACCGGCTCCAGGTACGAGACCGATGAGCAGGCGGGTATCTCCCATTTTATCGAGCACGTCTGTTTCAAGGGTACTTCAAAACACCCCACTTCGGCGGATATTTGCACCGTTATCGAGGGTGTGGGTGGTATGATAAACGCCGGCACCGATAAAGAGCTGACCGTCTACTGGTGTAAAGTGGCACAACCGCATTTTAACAGTTCCCTCGATGTTCTAACGGATATTCTGCTTAACTCTAAATTTGACCCCGCTGAAATTGAGAAGGAACGCCAGGTCATTATCGAAGAAATTAATATGTCCCTTGACCTTCCTTCTCAGCGTGTATCCATGCTGATTGACGAGATTCTCTGGCCGGGGCATGCCCTGGGACGCGACATCGCCGGCAGCCGGGAATCTGTATCGGCTATCAACAGGGATATGATGCTTAATTACATGGCCGGACAATATCAGCCGGAAAATGCCGTGCTGGCTATCGCGGGAGGTATCGAACATAGGGCGGTGGTCGATACCGTCGGACGGGCGGTCGAAAGCTGGAAGAAGCAGGGACACCGTACCGGTTACTCACCTTTCAAGGTGCCGGATAAACCACAGCGCCGGGTATTAATCGAGAACCGCAATACCGAGCAGTCGCATCTGTGCCTGGCCCTACCGGGTCTATCGATTACCCACCCCGAGCGCTTCAAACTCGACCTGCTTAATATCGTCCTCGGCGAAGGCATGAGCAGTCGGTTGTTTATAGAAATTCGCGATAAGCTGGGGCTTGCCTATAGTATTCAGAGCTTTTCAGAACATTTCCTGGATACCGGCGCCATGATGATATCGGCGGGGGTGGATCCGAGTAACCTCAAGGTAGCCGTCACGGCTATATTGAAAGAGCTGGCGCAACTAAAAGAGCCTATACCGGAGAATGAACTCTCTAAAGCCAAGGAACTCTTCAAGGGGCGGATTATGCTGCGCATGGAGGACAGCCGCAGCGTGGCCGGGTGGATGGGCGGCCAGGAAATCCTGACAGGGAAAATCCTGACAATAGATGAGATAATCAATATCGTCGATGGTATTACCGCCGGGGAGCTTAAGAAGCTGGCCGGAGAGCTGCTGTTGGAAGAGAAGCTGCATCTGGCTGTTGTCGGGCCGGTAGATCCCGGTGAGCCGCTCGAAGACCTGCTAAAGCTATAGTCCGCTAGTATAGTAGGCGCAGTCCTCCCGGATACATTCAAGGTTACGGTCGAGGTACCGACAAGCGATTTCCCCAGGATTTTTAAGAGTGATGCCCATCCTCGTATCTAAAAACTCGGTCGCCGCCTCTATTGCCTGGCGGCTTGCCCTTTTACAGCACCTCGGCCCTCCATCCAGCATATGTTTCAGGGCGAAAGCCGTAGCCTCGTTGGCCAACGTCCGGGTATCGCCGGTAAGAGGGGTAGCCCCGGTAAGCACGCTGACAGCGACTCCCACACCGATAGCCGCACCGCAAGCCCCGTAGAAGCCGCACCAGCCGCCCGGCACTTTCGAACCCCTGTCGATGGCCTTTTCAATGGCTCCCTCAGGTACGGGATAGCCGGCGTTCTTTACCGCAGCTACAATGACCGCCGGTACCATGGCGTGATGCTCCGGGCCGTGCATCGGCACAGCGGGATGGGACATTATCGTTTCCAGGATATCGGCTGGATTAGCACTGGTAGTCGAGTGCAGCACGTCCCTGAGGATTTCCAAAGAGTCGCGGCTGTGGCAGGCATCGCAAACGTAGTGGCCTTCGGGGCAGTATATTAAGGCCTTGAACTCCCTACCACAAAAGTCACAGCGAGTCGTGACTTCCTCGGTGCCGTAGATAAGGGGTTTGCTGCACACGCCGCAGTTTTCCTGCGATTCCATTTCAGCTTTCATTTCAACAGATGCCTCTAATTAAGTATAGGGTGTTAAATATAAACGGTCAACGCGGGGCGTTTCTGCCCTTTCCCCAACTTCGTTAATGAGAATTGGTTACCTCACCCCCTGTGGCCACTTCTCCTGACGAGGCGTTCCGCAGGAGAGGGGGAAGAAATTAATATAGAGGCTTCGCCTCTCTATAACTCTCCGGCGTAGAAGATGGTGGGGTAACTTAGAGATAAGCTAGGATTCCGGAGGGCGGCAGGGTGGGTTATAAAATCAAGGGAGTGGGTAGGGGAGGAAAAAAATAGCCGCCACCCTTTACGGATAGCGGCTATTTCTAACACTAGATAGGGTTCGGGCTTACATCATGCCGCCCATACCGCCCATACCGTCCATGCCTGCCGGCATACCGCCTGCAGCCTTCTCCTGTTCGGGGATATCGGAGACGAGAGATTCGGTAACCAGTACCATCACGGCGATACTGGCAGCGTTCTCCAGTCCGGTCCTGACGACCTTGGTGGGATCGATGATGCCCTTGGCTACCATGTCAACGAATTCGTCGTTCTCAGCATCGTAGCCGACGCCCTTCTTGCTCTTCTTTACGCTATCGATGATGACCGAACCGTCCTTGCCGGCATTGCTGGCAATCCAGCGCAGTGGCTCGATAACGGCCTTGCGTACGACATCGACACCGGTTGCTTCGTCACCCTTGACATCCAGCGTATCGAGTACGGGGATAGCGCTGAGCAGGCCCACTCCGCCACCGGGAAGAATTCCTTCCTCGACAGCAGCCCGGGTGGCCGAAAGCGCATCCTCGACGCGGTGCTTCTTCTCTTTGAGTTCGACCTCTGTTGAGGCGCCTACTTTGATAACGGCTACGCCGCCTACCAGCTTGGCCTGCCTCTCCTGGAGCTTTTCGCGGTCGAAATCGGAAGTCGTCTCTTCAATCTGGGCCTTAATCTGCTTGATTCTGCCCTTGATTTCCTCTTCTCCGCCTTTACCTTCGACGATGGTGGTGTTATCTTTGTCCGAGGTAACGCGGCGGGCGCGGCCCAGGTCTTCCACGACAACGGAATCCAGCTTGCGGCCGACATCTTCTGAAATGACCGTGCCGCCGGTAAGAATGGCCATATCTTCGAGCATGGCCTTGCGGCGGTCGCCGCAACCGGGGGCCTTAACGGCCAGTACGTTTATAGTAC
>CAYYVO010000101.1:0-4486 GCA_964475175.1 uncultured Dehalococcoidaceae bacterium
CCAGCCCAGCTCCTGGCTGAAAAGCTTGCGGAGCTCGCGGGTAATCAGCGCGTTATCCACGCCCATGGGGCAGGATTGGGCGCAGCGCCGGCAGAGGTTGCAGCGGTAGCTCAGCTCGTAAAGCCGACTGATAGTCGTCCAGTTTAGCTCGATATCTCCCCGGTTGAGTTTGGCAAGCAGCCTGCCGCCGGGTTTCGTATATTTATTGACCAGCCGGCGGAAAATCTCCGAACGATAGGTGGGGCGATAGAGGTCGTTACTACCGCTGGCGAGGTACACCGGGCAGGCATCGTTGCAGGTCTGGCACTGGGCGCAGTAATCAAGCGAGAGCAGCAGCGGCTGGAGGAATGTCCAATTGTCCTCTTTGCTCAGGAGCTTTTTCAGTCCCGAGACGAACTGCTCGACGTATTTCTTTTCTTCCTCTTTACTCTTTGGTTTGGGCAGGGCGGCGTAGGAAACAACACCGTCGAGATTACAGACCAGGCGTTCCCGCTGGTCGGCGGTAAGCTGTTTGAATCGCGGCAATTCCTCAACCTTATCGTAAGGGGGAGGCAGGGGTATCAGCTCATCCATATCGATATCGGCGAGCTGAGTATCGCCGTTTTTAGAAAAATCAGATAATTTGAGCTTTTTATTCATCTTTGGTCTTTTCTATAGAGACATCTACCCAGTCCCTGGTGCCGTCGGCCTTGACGTGCGTGGCCGACCATGTAACCGGCCGGGACATAAGTTTTTGCAGCTCTTCTTCCATTTTATCGTTCATCGGGGTGTCATTCCAGCGTATCTCGTGATAGGTGAAATACTTGGCCACGAAGTGAATCATATCCGTAAGCGGGAGATACAGAACGAACAACAGTGATATTATCATATGTACAGATAGTGAAACGGAAAGTCCGGCGCTGGTATCGAGCGTTAGCAGTCCCTTTATAAACAGGTTGGTTTGCGATATGTAATCGGGTGATGCCAGCCAGGCATAGCCGCCGCTGATGAAGACCGCCCCCAGGAATACCAGCTTGAAATACCTGGAGACAGTGTTGAACGGCCTGAGATTGGCATCTAGAGTGCGTTTGATGATGAGGCCTATTGCCCCCAGCGTGCCGAGTAAGAACCCTGCGGCGGCAAACACAGAGGCAATGGCCTCTAAAACGTTCAGGACGGATAAAGATACTCCGGCTATAATCAGTATGGCGTTTACCACCTGCAGGATAAGCATCACGATAACCAGGTAAATACCCATGTGCAGCGAAAAGGAAAAAGGCCACAGGCCGCGGTTGTGTTTCCAGACGCCCCTGAGCAGGAGGATTTCCTTGGCCAAGTATATTACCGGGGCGATGCGTGTGTGCTGCCGTTTATTATTCCACCATTCGAATTCTTCAAGGTAGGAGCCGCCGTACTGTCCTTTGCCTTTTTCATGGGGTATGGGGGCCAGTTCCCACCTGAGATGCACCGGCATCCTGATGATACCCAGCGTACGATATATAAGTACAGATAGGAATACGATAACCGTACCAAAGGCGAATATATGCCATCCGATGCCGGACATTAATCCTCCGTAGAATAACGTAAAAGGCGCCGATTCACCGCGTGGGAGCCAGACAGAGATGAATCGAAGCTTTATAATCCAGGTCTGAAAAAACAGAAGTAAAATTTCAGGTGATTAGTGCGTTACTTCATACTATCGATGATGATACCGGCAGCCAGTCGGCAGCCCAGGCCCGGGGGTAGGCCGCATTTCTCAAACCCCTTCTCCTCGGTAAAGAGCGCCATGGCCGCATCGCTTTCTCCCGGATTCAGCCGGTGTCCCAGAATAACCGTCTCTATTATATCGGCGCAGTACATGTTGCCTACTTCACCTTCGAACCAGGCCATGTACTTCTGGGAAATAATGATGGGATTATTCAGGGGATCCATCATCACCGAGAGGTCCAGCGGGTCGTCACTGCCGAAATAAAGCCCGAAGGTAATCAGTGCGCCGGTTATACCGCCGCACATATCGCCGGTGCCGCCGACGCCGGGGAAAGGAGACAGGGATTTAATTATATCCATATTGCCCAGACCGAATTCTTCCATCAATGCCAGTGCAGTACCCTGGGCGCAATTTTTAAAAATATAGTTATATTCCTCAGCCCGCAACTGAACGCGGTCGAGGATTTCAGCTCTCTTTGCCTTCATCTCTGCTGGGACCAGTTTCTTTTTTGGTATTCCGTTCTTGACCATATTACTAACCCTGGCTTTAATGCCTTCATCGTCCCATACCCTCTGGTCAAGCTCGTCTACCTTTTTTTTCAAAGCTGCATAGTCTGTCATCGGGCGGTTGCCTCCTTTACACCTCTTCTAAGCAAAATAGTATAGCATGATTTACTATTGTCTTCCAACATATCGGAACTTGACAGGGTATTATCATACACCTAAAGTAAGGGGGTCTGTTGTTAAATTTATCTATTGCTACATTCAATTTTCTCATTTGAGTTAAAAGGGGGATGTCATGCAGAAGATTACGGATAATATCTATGTTGAAACCGGATTTCAGGGATGCAATACCAGCCTGGTAGTAACAGGTGACGGAGTGGTGGTTATCGATACGCCCATGGTGCCGGTGGAAGCTACGAAGTGGGCCGCGGAAGCTGAGAAACACGGCCCAATCCGTTACGTGATAAACAGCGAACCTCATACCGACCACGTTTCAGGCAACTGCTATTTCGGGGGTCTGGTGATAGCACATGAAGGCACGCGCCAGGCCATCTTGAAGGCCTCGGTGGATGATATGAAAAACATGCTTAGATTCATGGCGCCGGACAGCCCTCCCCTCGATGAGAATTTCCGCTACCGTCCTCCCGATATCACTCTTTCCGAGCGGTTGACTTTTTATCTGGGCGAGCATACCTTCCAGCTTATTCATATGCCGGGACATACCCCTTACCAGGTGGCGGTATACGTCCCCGAGGAAAAGGTTGTTTTTACGTCTGATAATGTCAACCTTGGCATGCCGGTCTTCCGCGATTCTCTGCCCGATGTATGGCTGGAGTCTTTAAAGCGCTATCAGGAGCTGGATGTGGATAAGGTCGTTCCGGGGCATGGCGAAGTTACCGGTAAAAAATCCTTCACAGAGATGAGCGCCCTCGTTCAGGCGTGGATAGATGCAATCGCCAATGCTATAGCCAAGGGGATGAGCCTGGAAGAAACCGTGGAAAAGGTACCCGCCGACCTTCCCGGGCAGATGGCAGATATGCCGAAAGATGGGCCGATGGCAGGTTTTCTTCGCATTAACATCGAGAAAATCTACCAGTACCTGAAGAAGTAAGTTTTATACCCTGAAACCCGCTAAATTTTTGCCTTATTTGGTCAATAAGCCACTTTACTAATGGGCCGATTTTGTAGTATAATATATCACGTTATATCGGAATAAATTCCGGGTATCGGGTAGCTTCTCATGAAAATCATACTCAGACTAGCCGGCTTCGTCCAGAAATACTGGATTATGCTGCTGCTTGCCTTCCTGTGCATCATTATCGGCACAGGTTTCGGCATAGCCATACCCCGCATGATCGGTGAAGGTATCGACAGCGTGCTGAGTATGGGCGAACGCAGTTTCGTTGTTATCGCGGCGATTGTCATCATCGTTGCCAGTGCCCTGAGGGGACTGGCCGGTTACGGACAGCGCTATTTTGCCGAAGTAGTCGCCCAGAAAGTATCCTACAACATCCGCAATGCCCTCTACGAGCGATTACAGCGGTTGAGCTTTTCTTTCCATGACAGGAACCAGACGGGACAGCTGATGTCCCGGGCAACGGTGGATGTCGAGGCCACCCGGATGTTCTTCGCGATGGGCATGCTCGGCATGGCGCAGGTTGTGTTTATATTCCTGGGTATCTCTTATATGCTGCTGTCCATGCACTGGCAGCTCGGACTGTTCACACTCGCCTTTGTTATTCCGGTCACTTGGCTGGCCGTTACCTTCGGGAGCCGCATACGTCCTATCTGGCTCAGGGTCCAGGCCATGCTGGGCTTCATGGGCACCACGCTGGAAGAAAGTCTCTCCGGCGTCAGCGTGGTCAAGGCGTTCTCTCACCAGGCTGAGGACGGCCGCAAGTTTGCCTCGCAGGCGCAGAGTCTGTACGACGAGCAGGTTCATGCGGCTCGCCTCATGGCTATTAACATGCCTACTATGGTACTGCTGGTGAGTGTTCCCACTATCTTTATCCTGTGGTACGGTGGGCAACAGGAGGTGGCCGGTAACCTGACCGCAGGGCAAATTACCCAGTTTATCCTCTACGTGGCAATGCTGATGATGCCCATACGCCGGCTGGGGATGATGGTAAACCTATACTCCCGAACGGCTTCTGCCGGGCAGCGTATCCTGGAGATTCTGGATACAGAATCGGCTGTTAAGGAAAAACCGAGGGCCATCGAGATGGGCAAGGTCAAGGGGCAGGTTTCGTTTCAGAATGTCAGCTTTGGCTACGGCAGCGCCCGTGATGACCTGAAG
>CAYYVO010000101.1:4496-7090 GCA_964475175.1 uncultured Dehalococcoidaceae bacterium
CTGTTGGGACACTCGGGAAGCGGCAAGAGTACCATAGCCAATCTTCTCGCCAGGTTCTATGACGTCACCGAAGGTAAAATCCTTGTGGACGGTACCGATATCCGTGATGTTACCCTGGCGTCATTGCGCCGGAACGTCGTTGCTGCCCAGCAGGACGTATTTCTCTTTTCGGCCACTATCCGGGAGAACATAGCTTACGGCGCCGTGAATGCCAATACCGACCGGATTGTCGAGGTGTCCAAGGCTGCCTACCTGCACGATTTTATTGAGGCATTACCGGAAGGCTATGATACCTGGGTAGGGGAGCGCGGCGATACACTTTCCGGTGGGGAAAAGCAGCGGCTTTCCATAGCCCGCACATTACTTGTAGATCCGAGCATACTTATACTGGATGACTCGACGGCCAGCGTGGATTCTGAAACAGAGAAGCTTATCCGCCAGGCCTTGACCAAGCTCATCAAGGGAAGAACTACCTTTATTATTACGCACCGCATACCCATCATCCAGAATGCTGACCTTATTTTAATGCTGCAGGACGGCGAGGTGGTCGAACAGGGTAAGCATGAAGATTTACTCGCCAGAAATGGCGTTTATAAAGAGATATACGAATCACAGCTTATGGTACACCAGGAATCCGGGGAAGGTTTAGCAGAGGAGTAAACATGTTTCACGGTGGAGGAGGCTTCCATCACCATCCCGGTGGCGGCGGTCGCTTCGATTCAGACGATGTACTGGGAAAGGTTTACGACAGCCGGGTAATAGGACGGCTGCCTAAATACCTGAAGCCCGTTATGGGCAAAATAGGTATCGGTGCCTTCGGCATGCTAATCCGCACGCTGTCTACCCTGGCTTTGCCTTTTCTGGTCGGTTTGGCTATAGACTATATCGTTCAGGGGAGGCTCGGTGACCTCAATACCGTCGTTATCTGGCTGGCGGTAATCGCCGTAACGATGTGGGGCGGGCAGTACCTGGAGAGTCTGTTCCTCGCATATGCCGGTCAGTCCATAATTTACCGCATGCGTTCGGAGATGTTCAATCACCTTCACCGGCTTTCGCTGAGTTTCTTCGATAACAACCAGGTCGGCAAGCTCATGTCCCGCGTGCAGAATGACGTTCAGCAGGTACAGGAACTCGTTACCCAGGGTATGCTGGCGCTGTTGACCAGTGTCCTGACACTGCTGGGTATCGCCATTATTATGATTACCCAAAACCCGCGGCTGGCCCTGATAACGCTTACGGTAGTTCCCGCGCTGGGAATTATGATATTCGTCTGGCAAAGATATGCCCGGCGGGCTTTCATCAAGGTAAGGCGGGCTATTGCTACGGTTAACGCTCAGCTCCAGGAAGACATGTCCGGCGTGCGGGTGGTCCAGAGTCTTTCCCGTGAAGAGGAAAACATGGACCAGTTCGACGAGGTAAACCGCGCCCACCTCGATGCTAATGTAAGCGCCGTCAGGCTGGAGGCGCTGATGATGCCCATCGTGCAAATCCTTACCGGTGTCGCTTTCGCCATCGTTATCATCGTGGGCGGATTTCAGGTTCTGGACGGCGTCATGACCGTGGGCATTCTCGTAAGCTTCCTGCTCTATGTACAGCGTTTCTTCGAGCCGGTAATGGAACTTTCCATGCAGTATACGGAGCTACAGCGGGCTATGGCCTCCGGTGCCCGTATCTTTGAATTGATGGATGTGAAACCGGATATCGAAGACCGACCCGATGCGATAGAACTGGCGCCGGTAAATGGTGAAATAAAATTCAAGGACGTAAACTTCGGCTACGAGGCCGATACGGATGTCCTGCATGATATCAACCTGACCATTACACCAGGTGAGACAGTAGCTATCGTGGGGCAAACGGGGTCGGGCAAGAGCAGCATGGTTAGTCTCATCGCCCGCTTTTACGAGGTTGAAAAGGGAGAGGTTACCGTAGACGGCTATGACGTCCGCGCCGTTACCCAGGAATCTTTACGGCGGCAGATAGGCATCGTGCCGCAGGACCCCATACTGTTTTCCGGCACTATTGAGGAGAACATTAAATACGGAAAAGCGGATGCCACCGATGAAGAAATTTCCGAGGTGGTAAAAATGGTCGGAGCTCACACTTTTATCAACCGGCTTGAAAAGGGCTACCAGACGGACGTGGGGCAGCGGGGACATAATCTCAGCGCCGGGCAACGCCAGCTTATCTGCATGGCCCGGGCTATACTGGCCGACCCTCGTATCTTGATACTGGATGAGGCGACCTCTAATGTTGACACTCATACCGAGCGCATTATGCAGAGGGCACTGCGTAAAGTGACCGAGGGACGCACCTGCCTTACCATTGCCCACCGCCTTTCCACCGTGACCGGCGCCGACCGCATTATCGTCCTGGAGCACGGTAAGATAATCGAAGAAGGCTCTCACAAAGAGCTTCTGGCTAATGGCGGCCTGTATTCGAACATGTATAAAACCCTCAGCACGCCGGAGCTGGCGGGGTAGGATTTAGTTTTTTAGTTATGGCGTATAGTAATAGGAATGAACCTAGTGGGATAGCTTTTTTTATAGCTGGTCTCATAGGAACAGTCGGAGGAATCATTCTGATAAACATAATAT